>JBJTKE010000084.1:0-24648 GCA_046096285.1 Chloroflexota bacterium | reverse complement strand
CCTATTGCACCGAGCTCGATTCCTCGTTCTGCTCGGGGTCCACCTGTTCCGGCGGCTGCGAGTTCGACGAATCCTGGCGGTACGTCGGCGCGTGCTGGTGCTCGGCCACCTGCGGCTACGACGGCGACGGGGGCGGCCGGGTCCGCGGCTACTACAAGTGCTGCGACTGCAACTGCTACGGCAGCGCCTGCGGCTGCCGCGAGTTCATCGAGGGCGAGTCGGAGCATGACGGCGGGGGCCGGGGCGGCACGAACAATATCCCCAGTTTCCCCAACCGCGGCAACCAGGACACGGGCATGTTCCCGCCGGGCTTCCCCGGTGGCAGCGAGGCCAGCACCGGGCCGTCGTTCCCGACCATCCCGAGCGGCACCTCGGGCGGCGGCGGCGCAGGCTTCCCGTCTGGTTTCCCGTTCGACGAGTAGCGGCGATCCAGGATTTGCGCGATCGCCCGCCGGTGTCCGGCGGGCGTTCTCCGGCATGGAGTGGGCGAATGAGCGTCATCGGGCGAATGGGCGAGGCGATGGCCCGGTCGATCAACCGCAGGCAGGCCCTGAAGCGGGCCTCGGTGGTGGTTTTCGGCGTGGTCTCAGCGCTCGCGGTGCGGGGCCCACGCGGGGATTCCGCGCTGGCCGGGTACTGCACCTACATCACGACCGGAGACTGCACCTGCAACCCGGCCGACGGCGCGTACTGCAATCGCTTCGATGAGAGCTTCTGCGACGGCGCCCGCTGCTCCGGCGGCTGCAAGGTCGATGACGTCACCTCCTACGTTGGCGGGTGCTGGTGCTCCGCCACCTGCACCTACCCGGGTGACAACGGCGGCCGCATCAACGGCTACTACAAGTGCTGCGACTGCAACTGCGGCGGCAGCCGCTGCTCCTGCCGTGAGTTCATCGAGGGGACCAGCGAGAGCCGCGGCGTCGGCGCCCTCGCGACCGGCGGCGGCCGCCTCGGCGGGGGTGGCGGCGACGGCTCCCTGTTCGGCGAGGGCGGTCTGTTCGGTTCGGTCGAACAGGGCTCCGGCGACGGGGCCGCCTCGGGAGCGACCGGCGCGGACACCTACTCCGACACCTACGCTGACACGTATTCCGACACCTATGCCGACACCTACACCGATTCCTACGCCGCCGCCCCCGCAGGCGACAGCGCGGGGCAGGGAGGATCCGGCAGTTTCCCGAGCGGGTTCCCGTTCGGCAACTGAGCGCACGCAGGCAGCAAACGAAACGGGGAGGGCCCATCGGCCCTCCCCGCGTTTGTGGCGACTGCGGCGGCTCCGGTTTTACCGGGCGTCGAGCAGGTGTTCGATCGCCGTGGCGTACACCCGGGCCTGGGTCACCAGGTCGTCGACGTAGACGGCCTCGTTTGCCCCGTGCGCGTTCTCCCCGCCGGGCCCGTAGCCGACCGTGTCGATGCCCGCGAGGCGATAGAACCGCCCGTCGGTGGCCCCGGCCCAGGCGACGAAGTAATTCGGCTCGGACCCGGTCACCGCTCGCACGCCATCCTGCACCGCCCGCACGAGGGGAGACGATTCTCCGGTGATGTTGGCCGGAATCGCATCGCCGTTCGGGTTCGCCACGATCTCGTAGCGGAAGTCGGCATCGGCGGCGGCGATGGCGTCGAGCCGTTCGCGGATCTCGGCCTCGGCGGACTCCACCGTCTCCCCGGGAATCAGGCGGCGGTCGATGGAAAACCGGCACTCTCCCGGCACCACGTTGTGGGCGACTCCGGCGCTGATGGTGTTGATGCTGATGACCGGCTTCCCGATCGCAGGGTGAAACTTGTCGATGTCGTGTTCGAGCGCCAGCACCGCCTTCGCGGCCTTGGCGATGGCGTTGATCCCGGTCACCCGCGCCGCCGCGGTATGGGAAGCCCGGCCAAAGACCGTGACCTCGAAACCAACCAGGCCGCGCTCGGCGTTGCGAACCTTCAGGTCGCTCTTCTCGCCGATCAGGCAGTAGTCGGGGCGCGCCAGGCGCCCGGCCGCGATCTCCTCCATGAGGTGGATGGTGCCGTAGACGGCGCTCGTCTCCTCGTCCGACACGATATGCGCCTGCAGCGCCCCGGTCAGCCTGGCGTCGCGAAACAGCCCCATCAGGTAGATCATCACCCCGGTGGAACTTTTCATGTCCGATGCGCCGCGGCCAATCAGCTTGCGGCCGTCGGCGCTGAGGGTGGGATCGAACGGGCCGGTGCGCCAGGCGGTCGGATCGGAGACGGGCACGGTGTCCAGGTGGCCGTTCATCGCCAGCACCGGCCCGCTTGCGGGGTCGCCGATGGTGATCACGAGATTGGGCCGATCGGGGTCGCGCGAGACCGTTTCGTAGCGCAGGCCCTGCGCGTCGCACCAGCGTGCCACCCACTCCATCACCGCGCGTTCCTCGCCGCTGATGCTCGGGATGGCGATCAGGTGGTTGGCCATGTCCAGGATCGCGTCCCGGTCGACGCGGGTGGCCCAGGTTCCGTGCGGCACGTTTCCGTCCTTCCAGCGTGCGGGAGCGGCGGTCAGAGGCGCTCGAAGCGCGCCACATCGATCACGAAGATGACCGCGCCGCCCACCTCGACCTCGAAGTTTTCCGGCATGTAGAGCAACCCCGGCTCGAGCGCGGGGGAGTAGGGAACCGCCACCTGCGTGCGCCTGCGGCAGGTGCGGCGCAGGATGCTCATGACCTCGGGCACCGCGGCGTCGTCGACGCCGATCAGCAGGCTGCTGTTGCCGGTCCGCAGGAAGGACCCGGTGGTGCTGACGCGGGTGAAGCGATGGCCCGCGGCGATGAGGGACTCGGTCAGGGCGGTGGTGTCCTCGTCCTGGACGATGGCGATGACTAGTTTCATGGGCGCCTCCGATGCCGGGCGGGTCGCGCCGCGGCCCACAGCGCATGATACCCCCATCATCTCCTGCGGGTGTATGAGGGGGGCGCACGCGCGCGACGGATTCGCCGGGTGCGGGCCGGGCCCGGAAGGCCGCCCGGCGGGTCACGCCGCGGGTGGCTCCTCCCCGGCCTCGGCGATGCAGGCCAGCATCGCCCGGTGGATGCCCGGGTTGGCCGCCAGCACCACCCGGTCCTCCGAGCGGTAGGGGTTGCCCGCGAAGTCGGTGATCGCGCCGCCCGCCTCGAGCAGGATGGCGGCGCCCGCCGCGACATCCCACGGCGAGATGCCGCGCTCCCAGTAGCCGTCCATGCGGCCGGCCGCGACGTAGCACAGGTTCAGCGCGGCGGAGCCGGTCTGGCGGATGGCCTGCACGCGAGTGAGGAACGTGCGCCACAGGTGGGCCTGCCTGCCCCGGCGGTCGAAGTCGTAGGAGAACCCGGTGACCAGCACCGAGCGGATGAGTTCGTCGATCGGGGAGACCCCGATCGGCTTGCCGTTCAGGGTTGCGCCATGTCCGCGGGCGGCGGCGAAGCACTCGTCCCGCATCGGGTCGTACACCACGCCGAGCGCGGGCTGGCCGTCCCGTTCGAGGCCGATCGACACCGCGAAGGTCGGGAGGTGGTGGGCGAAGTTGGTGGTGCCATCGAGCGGGTCGATGATCCAGCGCCACGGCGAACCGGCGGCCGCGCCCGTCCCGCGCGCGCCCTCCTCGCCGAGCAGATCGTGCCCTGGCCAGGCCTCGCGGACGAGCCGCGCGATGAGCGCCTCGGAAGCCTTGTCGGCCTCGGTCACGATGTCGATGGTCCCCTTGTACTGGACGTCGTGGGTCTGCCCGAACCGTTCCCGCAGGATGCCGCCCGCCTGCCGCGCGGCATCCTCGGCGAAGGCGAGCAGGGAACGGGCTTCGGCGGCGTCGAGTGCGATCATCGGGACTCCAGTCGGTCGTGCCGGGACGGCGGCGCAGCGTGATTGCAAGAGGGGCGACGGCCCGCCCGCATGGCCGTCAGGCCAGCGGCAGCCGGGGGCGGACGTCGGTCTCCCACCCGGCCTGGCCGCCGCGCCGGAGCGCATACCATGCGGCTCCTGCGATCATGGCGGCATTGTCGGTGCAGTACTCGAACAGGGGCACACGATACTCGACATCGGACCCGAGCCGGGTCGCGACCGCCTCGCCGAGCCGCTCGCGCAGCCTGCGGTTCGCGGAAACGCCGCCGGCGAGCATCACGGTGCGCGCGTCGCTGGCCTCTGCCGCCCGGATGGTTCGCTCCACCAGCGGGTCGACCACCGCCTCCTGGAACGAGGCCGCGAGGTCCGCCGCAGGCAGCCCGTCGAGGAACCGGGGCGGACGGTGTTCCCGGAACCCTCCAGTGGGGGCAGCGGCCACCGCATCCCCGGGGTCGTCCTCGATGCGCCACGGTGCGGTCAACCGCAGCAGGGCGGTCTTCAGCCCCGAGTAGCTGAAGTCCGACGAGGAGGCGGGCAGGGCGCGGGGCAACTCGAACGCGGCGGGATCGCCGCCCGCCGCCGCCTGCTGGATGGCCGGCCCGCCGGGGAAGCCGAGACCGAGCAGCCGCGCGGCCTTGTCGAACGCCTCCCCTGCGGCGTCGTCGAGCGTGCGCCCGAGGTGGCGGTACGCGCCGTGACCGGTCATCAGGATCAGTTCGGTGTGGCCGCCGGACACCAGCAGGCAGAGGGCGGGGAACCGCGGGGCCACGGGCGGCGCTTCGCCCGGCTTCCCGAGCCAGTTGGCGTAGATATGCCCCTCGAGGTGGTTGACGGCGACCAGCGGCCGATCCCACGCATACGACAGCGTCTTGGCCACGTTGACGCCGACCAGCAGCGAACCAGCGAGGCCGGGTCCCTCGGTGACGGCCACGGCGTCGATGCCGGACGGCCCGACGCCCGCCTCGGCGAGCGCGGCCCGCACCACCGGGATGATCGCGGTGATGTGCCCGCGCGCCGCGAGTTCCGGCACGACGCCGCCGTAGGTGCGGTGCCGGTCGATCTGCGAGGCGACCACGCTGGCGCGCACCCGCTGGCCGCCGGTGACGACGGCGGCCGCGGTTTCGTCGCACGAGGTCTCGATGCCCAGGATGTTCACGGGTCAGTCTCCCCCCAGTTCCCACGGCGGCCTGCCCGCGGGCGGAATCAGGCTCGGCTCCGGCGAGCGCACGTCGAGACCCTCGATCGCTCCCCGCAGGCGGTCCATCAGGGCGCTTCGCAGCGCCGCGAGTTCCGCCTGGTAGGACGCGTCGCTCAGGGCGCGGGACCACATGATGTACGCGTCCTCGTTGTTGTCGCTGTAGTAGCGCTTGCGTGTTCCCTGGACCGTGAAGCCCCATTTCCGGTAGAGGGCCTGCGCGGTCTCGTTCGACACCCGCACCTCGAGGGTGACCCAGTTGACGCCGCGCCGCACCGCCTCGTCGAACACCGCGGCGAGGAGGGCCTCGCCGAGGCCCCGCCCGCGATAGGGGATGTCGACGCCGATGGTCGTCAGGTGCGCCTCGTCGAACGCGTTCCACATGCCGGCGAATCCCGCGACAGGCTGCTTCGCCGGTCGCGTCCGCGGCCGGCGGCCGATTCCGAGCGGGAGCAACCCGCGCCGTGGCATGAGGCCTCCCGGCTCGGTCTCCGGTTCCTCGGCGTGCGGCGTGACGTCGCGCAGGACCAGGTAGTAGTTGTGGTCGCCGTGCTGAAGTTCGCGGCGGTAGGCGGATGCGGGCCACGGATTGGTGAAGCACCGCCGCTCGACGCCGGCGATGTCGGGCACGTCCGACGCGCGCATCCGGGCAAGCCGGTAGCAGGCGACCTCCGGGTCCGGGGCGGCGGGAAGCGACGGGTCCTGCCCGTCCAGCGTGGCTGTCATGGGGTGATGGTGCCACCGCCGGGGCCGTCGGGGCAAGCATGGCAGGCGGCCACGTGGAGGGTCATCTGCCGAGGTAGACCGGTTCGAGGGTGACGGGATCGTCGGTTTCGCCGGCGGCGATCCGGGGCAGGGCGATGGCGAGCATCGCCTCCGGCCGGCGGGGGCGCAGCGCGGCGGGAACGACGACCGCGCCCGTCCCGGCGATCAGGCCCTCGGCGTCGCCGAGTTCGCCGGTCACGATCGGCGGGACGGGCATGGCGGCGATCGCGGCTGCCAGTTCCGCCGGGGTGGCATTGACCGGGGCGGAGACCTCCCGGGGCAGGCCCGCGCCGTCCCGCTCGTATGCGGCCCAGCAGAGCCTGCCCCGACCGGCGGCCACGGCGGCGACCGCGGGCCTGCCGGGGCAGAGCGCGCCGGCGGCGGCGGCGGCCAGCGTCGAGACCCCGACGACCGGCAGGTCGAGCGCCAGACAGAGGCCCTTGGCCGCGCTCATCCCCACCCGCAGGCCGGTGAACGCCCCCGGTCCCATCGCGACGGCCACGGCCGAGAGTCCTCCGGGTTCGAGACCGGCCAGGTCGAGCAACCGGTGCACCTGGTCCAGCAACCGGACGGTGTGGGATCGCCCGGCGTGCCAGGACAGCGAACCTACCCGCTCCTCGTGCCAGATCGCGATCCCGGCCTGCTCGGTCGAGGTGTCGATGGAGAGGATCGGGCCGGGTGATGGAGCGTGATCGGTCATCGCGTGTCCTGTCGTGGGTCGGCGTGGGCTGACGGGAGTGTAGACGCAGCGCTGGCCTGTCCGTGTTGGTGGAGGGGGCCGCCCCTTCGGAGAAGACCGCGCCGGGCTTGCCCGGCGGGGCGGCGTCCCATCATTCCGGGGATTCGAACTCGCGGGCGAGGCCATCGAGCCAGCGCGCCGCCGCCGCGGGGTCGCCGCGGGCCGAGAAGATCAGGTCGCGAGCGTCGTCCCCACAGGCGAACGTCGCGACGAGGCAGGTCTCGGGAAGGAGACCCGCGGCGCGCTCCGGCCATTCGATGACCGTGACCGCTCCGGCGGGATCGAGGTATTCCTCGAACCCGAGCGACTCGAGTTGCCGGGCGTCATCGAGCCGGTACAGGTCGACGTGATGCAGGCCGATCCCGCCCGGCGCCGGTTCGTGCTCGTCGATGAGGATGAACGTCGGGCTCTGGACCGCGCCGCTCACCAGCAGGCCGGCGCCGATGCCCTGGGTGAGCGTGGTCTTGCCCGCGCCCAGATCTCCGTGAAGCAGCACCACGTCGCCGCCGCGCAGGTGGCGCGCCAGCAGGCGGCCGATGTCCCGGGTCCGCTCCGGGGAGCCCGAGCGAACCGCGAGTTGCCGCGGCGCCTCAAGACTCATGCCGGGCGCCTGCCGGCGAGGTTCAGCCGCCAGTAGTCGAGCAGGAACGGCGGGTCGTCCTGCGCTGCCGCACTGGTGAGCCGGTCGAGCAGCGCTTCGGCCGCCGCGCCATCCGCGAGCCGGTCGAGGTGGGCGCGCAGCACGACCGTCCATAGGAACTCGCGGTAGGTGGGTGCGTCGGCGAGCACGGCCGGGGCCTCGACGACGGAGGCGTCGACGTCCACGAAGCCTGCGTTGGCGAGCCGCCGGTCCGCGAGTTCGGCGCTGGAGAACTCCCAGGGTCCCGGCCAGCCTGCGAGCGCCTCCCGGTAGGGCGCCTCGGCGACGATGGCGTCGAAGCGCCCCATCAGCCGCGCCAGGTTGGGGCCGCCGCCGCACTGGGCGACGAGCAGACCGCCCGGCCGCAGGGCATCGTGCAGCCTGCGGAACAGGTCGTCGTGGTCGAGGACCCAGTGGAACGTCGCGGTGCTGAAGATCGCGTCATATGCGTCGCGCTGGTCGAAGTCGAGCAGGTCCGCCTCGAGGAAGGCCACGCGGTCGCCGTAGGCCGGGCGCAGGAGAGCTTCAGCCTCGGCCAGCATGTTGGAGGAGCGGTCCATCGCCACCACGCGCCCGCGGGGCAGGCGGTCGAGCAGCAGGGCGGTGAGCTTGCCGGTGCCGCATCCCGCGTCGAGAACGGTCTCGTCGCCGCGCAGCGGCAATCGCTGCAGGACGGCCGTTCCCCAGTCGACATGGGGGCTGGAGAGCCGGTGATACTCGCGGGCATTCCACTCGCGTGGGCTGCGGCTGCGTTCGCCGGGCGGGGAGGCGGTCATTCGCTGGCGTCCAGTCCGGCGCCTGCGCGCCCGGGGTCGGGGGGCCGCATCAGCGGCGCCCAGGTTGGTGGGCCGTAGTATGGCGATTCGGCGTCGTAGGTCAGGGCCACATCGGTTGCCCTCGCCTCCCGGCCCGCGACCTCGATGATCGCCGAGTCCTGCTCGCCGATCAGCGACGCCGCGAGGAGTTTGCCGCCATCTGGCGACCACGACAACTCGTTGGAGAGGGTGGAACCGGTCTCGATCCGGGTCGCCCCGTCCGCGGACACGATAGTCACCGATCGGTCGGTGTCGGCGAAGGCGTACCGCGAGCCGTCCGGAGACCAGACCGGCGGCCCGAGCAGCATCTCGGCGGAGTCCACGATCCCGATCTCGCCAGAAGCCGGATCGAGGCTCCTGATGGCGGTCCGCGGCGGTTCGTACCACTGCTGGCTGTAGAGCGAATAGACGAGCAACTGCCGTCCGGCCGGGGCGGGATGCACGGACCAGATGTCGGGCACCGTGCCGCCGGTGAGATTGAGGAACTCCGCCTCGCCGTCGATCGAATCGAGCGTGACCGCCCGCAGATCGCCGGGAGCGAGTTGCGGCCGCTGGCTGCCGCTCCGGTCCTTGGTGATGAAGTAGAGCGTGCGGCCATCCGGCGAAAAGGCGGGATTGAACGCGAGTCCGAAGTCCGCGCCGGTGACGTCGATGACGCGGCCCCCCGGGATGTCCACGAGCCTGACGCTGATGGGACCGGCGTCCCGGATCGGATCGAAATCCTCGACGCTGGTGTAGGCGACGAAGCGCCCATCCGGGGACCAGACCGGGGCCGTGTGGGCGGAGGCGAATCCGGCGAGCCGCTCGGTCCCGCCGGTCCGAAGATCGTGCAGGTAGAGGCCGACCTGCGTGTCGGGGTCCATGTACTCCACGGCGAAGAAGGCGAACGCCGAGCGGTCCGGGCTCCAGGTGGGGAACATCGCCTCGTGGCCGGCGAGGATCTCCCGGTCGTCCTGCCCGTCCGGTCCTGACACCATGATCACCTGGTCCCGGGAGAACAGCACCGGTCCCCTGCTGTCCAGCAGCGAACCCAACCGGGCCCGGGCCTCGGGGTCGGCCGGGTCGATGGCGGCGGCGGCCCGCAGGGAGCGCTCGGCGTCCATCCAGTCGCGGAGGGCGGCGGCGCCCTCGGCGGCGTGGACAAGGCGGTCCACCTCGAGTCGCCGCGCTTCCGCGAGTTGCTCCGCTGCGGCGGGAAGTTCCGGCAGGTGACGGGCGGCGGGCAGCAGGGTCTCGATCGCGCGCCCGTACTCTCCCTGCGCGATCAGTTCCACGCCGCGGTCGACGGCGAGCAGATCCGGGGCGGCCGCGCTGCGGGAGGCCGCAAGCCGCCCGGGAGCATCTCGGAAGTCGCCCGCCGCGGTGAAGGCTTCGATCGCCAGGAGATAGCGGCCCGCCGCCCAGGCGGAGTCCCCGTCGGCGTAGGCTGCGGCGGCCCGGGCGCGTTCCGCCTGCTGGCGGGCGCCGAAGGCCGCCAGCATTACCGCCAGAGCGACCAGCGGAAGCACCGAAAGCGCCCGGGAGAGCGTGGCGCGCCGCTGCCCGGTTCGCCAGGGCGCGGCGGGGCCGCCGCCGGGAAGGGTCGCCCCACAGGCCCCGCAGGCGCTCGCTCCGCGGCTATTGACCGATGCGCAAACGGTGCAGAACATCGCGAATTCCGGCAATCGGCAATGGGCGACACGCGACAGGCAGGCGGCGTCATGCGGCCGCGGACCGGCGGGCAGGCAGTCGCCGCCCGTGCAATGCTACCGGAGATGACGGCATCCGCGAGGTGGTCCGGAGGACCAACATGAAACTTCCCCCGAACCGGGAAGGCCGGATCGGCTGCCTGCTGGCGCTGGCGATGGTCGCCGCGCCCTTCGTTGCCCTGCTCTACGGGGTGGAGTCCGCGCTTGCCGTGCTGGCGCTGGCGACCGGCGCCACCGCCTGGCTCGCGTTCGCCGCCTCGGGCGCGGCGCCGCCCGAACGGCGGCCATCGCTGCTGATGGCCGCCGGGGTCAACGCGCTGTTCTGCCTGATGGCGGCGTGGATGTTCCTCGCCCGGGTCCTGTAGCCGCAGGCGGGGTTCCGGCGGCGCGCTCCGGGCCCGCGCCGCCCACCGGGGTCAGGAAGCTTCCGGGGCCGGTTTGGCCTTCCGGCGTGGTGCCGGTTTGGGCGGCGCCTCCTCCGCGACGGCGACGGCGACGGCGACGGAAACGGCGCTGGCCTTTCGGCGCGGCCGGGGCATCGCCGGGACCTCCGCATCCGCGTCGGGCGTTGCCGCTACCCGGTCCGCGGGATCTTCGGAGGCGGCCGCCCGGTCCGGGCGCGACCGCCGCTTCGCGGCGGCGGCGGGCCCCGCGGGATTCGCCTCCGGCGGGGGTTTCCGGGACCGGCGCGCCGCCTCGACGCCAGGTGGCGGCGCGGCATCCGCGGCCGCAGCAGGCTCGGCGGTCAGCCGGACCCGGCGCGACCGGGCCCCGGCGGCGGGAGCGGGGGTGTCCGCGGCCGGCCCGGCCTGCTTGCGCGGCGCGCGGGGTTTCGGCGCTGCCGGCGGTTCGGGCGGCGGCGCTTCCCCGGGCAGATCAGGCAGTTCGATCGGCGCGAACCCGAGTGAGAGCGACTGCTCGACGATATCCCGCTTGAGCATCCGCTCGGCGGCGTGGAGCCTGCCGCGCAGGGCATGATCGGGGGAGACGTCGGCCAGCATTTCCCGCACCTGGCGCATCAGGTCGATGGTCTTGTTGAACGTCATCACGAGGTCGCCCTCGGAGAGTTCGATCTTCTGACCGATCTCCGCCATGGTGGAGCCGAGGCACCAGGCGCGGGCTGCGCCGTAGAAGTTGGGATTGTGCCCCTCGGAAATGACCAGCCCCTCGGCGCGCTCCTCGCCGAGCACCGCGTGCTCGACGTCCTCGATGCGGCGGCGCGCCAGCACCAGCGAGTCCGGCAGCACGAACCGGTTGCCGTAGCGGAAGTCGCGGTCGAAGGAGAACCAGGAGAACACCTCGGCAAGGTTCTCCGGGGCGAGGGGGTCGAGGATCCCGCGGTCGACCAGTTCGCAGAGGATCAGGCCGTCGTTGTCGAACACCTCGGCCAGCATGTCGGCCTTGCCGGTCGGGTAGCCGCGGTAGAGATAGCCGAAGCGGTGCATCACGTTGCGGATGCCCCGGATCACCCCACGGATGCGTTCGTCCTCGGCGTCGATCTCGCGGGCGAGACGGCTTTCCACCTGCTTCCGCTCGGCCTCCATCTTGTCGATGCGGTCGAGGTTGTCGCGATGCTCCTTGCGGCGGGCGCAACTCTCGCAGGGGTGGACCTGCCGCTCCCTGACCAGGCCCCGCACGGAGGCGGCCGCCTCCTCGAGTTCGCCCGCGAGAACCTCCTGCTCGGTCGCCACGCGGGCCGCCTCGCGGTCGCGGTGGGCCGCGAGTTGTCCGGCGAGGTCCGGCAGGTCGGCTGCCTGCACGGCCTCCCAGGTGGCGGCGAGGTCGTCCGCGGTCACCAGGTCGAGCGGGTCGGAGACAGTGTCTGGCGGATCGGCGAGGATCGCGGGAAGGGGCGCGTGTTCGTCGGTCAGGTAGTCGATGGACCGGTACTCGACGACCAGTTCGATGCCCTCGCCGGTCAGGAACCGCCCGACGCCGCCGAGCGTTCCACGCCCGAGAAAGACGGCCCAGTCCCGGTCGCGCAGGTGCACGATGAGGCCCGGTTCTGCTGCGCGAAAGGCCCGGCGCAAAGCCTGCCTGCCGGGCTCGGGCCACGGCAGGGAGGTGGTCAGGGCGCGTTCCGCAGCGCGGATGTCCTCCTGCAGGCGCCGTTCGCGGCCTTGCGCCGCGGTCAGGTTGCGGGTGACCCGCCGGTAGTCCTCGAGGAGGTCGTCGCCGCCCTCGAGGCCGAGCAGGCAGCCGTGGGGCATGTGGTCGATCTCGCGGCCGAGCGCGATGATGTCCTCCTCCAGCCAGCGCACCCGCTGGCTGGACTGGAACTGGTCGAGGCTCTCCATCAGCATCGAGCGGACCCGGTCGCCGCCCGGCGGATCCCACAGGTTGAGCACCGTGTTGTAGCGGACCGCGAAGGCGGAGCGCACCGGATGGAGTTCGCCGGTGGCGATCTCGAGGGTCTCGTGGAAGGTGAACCACGGGGAGTAGGGAACGACGACATGGCCGAAGCGGTCCATGCCTCGGCGCCCGGCGCGCCCCGCCATCTGCTGGAACTCGTTGGGGATCAGGGCGCGGCGGCGGCGGCCGTCCCATTTGCTCATCCGGCCGATGACGACCGTGCGGGCCGGCATGTTCACCCCGAGCGCCAGCGTGTCGGTGGCGAAGACCACCTCCATCAGCCCGCGGCCGAAGAGCACCTCCACCAGTTGCTTGAGGATGGGCAGCAGCCCGGCATGGTGAAACCCGATGCCCTTCCGGGCGAGCGACGTGATGACCTTCACTTGCCCGAGTTCGCGGTCCTCCGGGCGCATGCCGGCCAGGATGGCGTCGATGGTCTGCTCGATCAGCCCGGCCTGCCGGTGATCGACGAGGTTGGGCCGCATCACGGCGAGACGCTCGGCGAACGACTGGCAATCGTTGCGGCTGAACAGGAAGTAGATGGCGGGGAGCATGTCCGCGGCATGCAGGGCGTCGATGATCTGGCGCGGCTGCGGTTCGTCCATCTCCGGGACGGCGCGTTCGCTCTTGCGGGCGCCGTCGGGGGCACGGTTCGCCTGCCGCCGGAGTTCGCCGCCGGTGTGCGGAAAATCCTTGACCTGCCGTCCGGACTGGTCGATGGTCAGGTGCAGGTTGCCGTCGTGAAAGTAGTGGAGGGCAAGCGGCACGGCCCGTTCGGTGTGGGTGAACAGCCGGATCGGGCGATGGGTGCGGGAGATCCAGGCGGCGATTTCGTCGGCGTTGTTGACCGTCGCCGAGAGGCAGATCAGTTGCACGTGGTCCGGGCAGAGGATGATCGACTCCTCCCAGGTCGTGCCTCGCTCCGGGTCCGCGAGGTAGTGGATCTCGTCGAAGATGATGCAGTCCACCTCGTCGAGATCCCACGGCGTCTGCAGGAGCATGTTCCGCAGGATCTCCGTGGTCATCACGATGACCCGGGCCTCGCGGTTCTCGGTGACGTCCCCGGTGAGCAGGCCGACGTCGTCGCCGTAGATGGCGCGGAGATCGCGGTACTTCTGGTTCGACAGCGCCTTGATCGGCGTGGTGTAGAGCACCCGGCCGGTGCGCTTGAAGGCCTCCCAGACTCCGAACTCGGCGACGATCGTCTTGCCGGTGCCGGTGGGGGCCGCGACCATCACCGAGTCGCCGTGGAGGAGCGTGCGGATCGCCTCCCGCTGGAACTCATCGAGCGGGAAGCGGTACATCGTGGCGAACTGCGCCACCTCCGCCTCGCCCGCCGGGTCGAACGGGAGCGGCGGTTGCTCGACCGGCGCGGGACGCCGGTAGGGGATGGGCTGCTGGTCCGGTTCCGGCGCCGATCCGCGATGGCGGTTGCGCGGCGGCTGGGAGCGTGAACGGCGAGGCGGCAAATCGGTACTCACAGGTGGCGGGATCCGCGACGACTCGGGGGAGGATAGCGCAGCCCGCTCATCGCAGGATGGCTACCACCCTTCGCTGCCGGGAACGCCCTTGAACGGGCCTGCCACATCCGGGGTGATCCAGCCGCCGTAGTAGGCTCCCGGTTGCGGGATGACCGGGATCCCGTCCACCAGGCAGGCCTCCATCGGGCCGGCGTAGAAGGCGATGTACCGGGCGATGCCCTCGAACCCGGGGGACGGGTCCGGGTAGCACCAGGCCGCTCCCGGGGCCACCGCGTCGCCGGCGATCACATCGTAGGAGATGGCGACGCCCTTGAACTCGCACCACGACTGCCCGCCATTGCGCCGCAAGTGCTCGACCAGCACGTCCTCGGGCGGCAGGTACCAGACCGGCGGGTGGCTCGTTTCCAGCACCCGCACGGCGCGGCGGCTCCCGGCGATCCGGACGCCCTGGTACAGGACCTCGACGTGACGGCTGGACGGCTCGCACCGGGGAGGGCGCGGATACGTCCAGACCGATTCCTGGCCGGGTCCGGCGGGGTCGGGGAGGGGGCGCGGCATTCTCGGCATGGGGCTCCTCGGAACGAACTTCCCGGAGGCGTCGCGGGCAGCGCCGCGCGTTTGCGGGTAGCATCGGACAGGTTTGGCGTGCAGGCGAGGGCTGCGGCGTGACCGGGACAACGCAGACGGTCCGGGAAATCGGGGAGTTCGGGTTGATCTCGGCGCTGCGCGACGCGCTCCCGCCCGCGGTGGTGGCTGGCCCGGGGCTCGAACTCGGCATCGGCGACGACTGCGCGGTGTGGCGTCCCGCCGCCGGGGAGCGGATCGTGGTCACCACCGACAGCCTCGTGCACGACATCCACTTCCGGCTCGGCTGGACCGACTGGGAGCGCCTCGGGCACAAGACGCTGGCGGTCAACCTCTCCGACCTTGCGTCGATGGGAGCGGTTCCCCGGTTCGCGGTGATCACCCTCGCGCTGCGGGGAGATGAGCGGGTGGACGACCTGCGGGCCCTCTACCGGGGCCTCGGCGCGCTCGCCCTGCGGACCGGCACGCTGGTCGCGGGTGGCGACATCGTGCGCTCCCCGGATTCGCTGGCGCTGCACGTGGCGGCGGTCGGAGAGACCCGCGGCGGCCGGGTCATCCCGCGATCGGGCGCGCGGCCGGGCGATCTGGTGGCGACAAGCGGCACGCTCGGGGCCTCGGCCGCCGGGCTCGCGCTGCTGGCGGAGCCGGAAGCCCCGGCGGCCCGGGCGGCGACCTCCGGCCTCCTGCGCTAGGCGCACCTGCGGCCGGAGCCCCGCATCGCCCTCGGCGGCGCGCTCCTCGAACACGGGGCGAGCGCCGCCATGGATCTCAGCGACGGGCTCTTCGGCGACCTGCCCAAGATCCTCGCCGCCAGCCGCGTGTCGGCCCGGATCGACGCCGGACGGCTTCCGGTGGCGGCGGCGGTGCGGTCCCTGTTCCCGGATCGGTGGCTCGATCTCGCCACCCGCGGCGGCGAGGATTACGAACTGCTCTTCACCGCGCCCGCCGCGAACTGGGACGGCATCGCGGCGGCGGCTGACCGGTGCGGGTGCCCGGTGACCGTGATCGGGGAGATTCTTGCGGCGGAAGGCGGCGGCCCGGCGCTGTGGCTGCGCGACGAGGACGGGCAAACCCGTCGCATCCCGGCGGGGGCGTTCGACCACTTCGGCTGAGGGCACGGGTCAGCCGGACGCCGCGGCCCGGGCACCGTGGCTCATCAGTCCCATCGTTCCGCCGATGGCGCTGAACAGGTGGGTGTTGTCGAAGAAACCCGCGAGCAGTTCGGCGCCGGGACCCCATGCCGAGACAGGCACCGCGGCGGCGGTGTGGCCGGTGGTCGCCCAGCCCACGACGAAGCCGTAGGCCGACCCCGCCACCGGGAACGGCCCGTCCTCGTGGGCAAGCATGGTGTCCAGCAGACCGCCGCCTGGTTCGTAGGGGTACGGGGTGTCGCCGGACCCGGCGACGGCGAGGCCGCCCGTCTCGTGATCGGCGGTCACGATCACCAATGTCTCGCGGTCCTGTTCGGCGAATGCCAGCGCAATCTCGACCGCGCGATCCAGTTCCAGCACGCCCTTCAGCGTGAGCGGGGCGTTGTTGCGGTGCGCCATGCGGTCGATCGCCGATTCCTCAACCATGAGGAAGAAGCCGCGCTCGTTGCGGGACAGCACGTCGATGGCGGCGGCGGTCATGGCCGCGAGGCTGACCGGCGGATCGTAGGCGTCGCCCTCGCCTTCCGCCGACTGGACAAAGAGTTCCTGCGCCGCGAACAGGCCGAGCAGGCGCCGGGTCGCCGGGTCGGCGACGGCCGCCGCCAGGTCCGCCGCGTCGCCGGCGAACGGGTATCCGGCGGCGCGTGCCGCGGCGACGAGGTCGCCGTGAAGCCCGCGGGCGCGGCCGGCCCAGTCGCCGAGGGCGGGGTCGAAGCGGTACCGCTCCCCGGCCGGGCGCCACCAGGCCTCGCCGCCGCCGAGAATGACATCGAGTCCGCTCTCGTGGATGAATTGCCGGGCGATCTCGCTCTGGTCGGAACGATGCAGCACGTGCGCCCCGAAGGCGGCGGGCGTGGCGTCGGTGACCTGGCAGGTGGTCACCACCCCGGCGGACCGGCCATCCCGGCGGGCGAGTTCGGCGAGCGTGGAACGGGGGCGGCCATCGGGATCGACCGACACCGCGCCGTTGACCGTGCGGGCGCCGGTGGCGATGGCCGTCGCGGCCGCGGCGGAGTCGGTGACAAACGAATCCGGATCGGCGCAGAGGGTGGACATCTGGCCGAGGATGGGGAGGCGGTCCATGACAAGCCGTCCATCCGGTCCGGCGGTCAGCAGTTGCCCGGCGAAGCGATGGGCCGCGCCCATGCCGTCCCCGATCATCAGGATGACGTTGCGGGCCCGCGCCGCGGACCCGGCATCGGACGCCCCGGTCCGGTCGTCGTCCGGCGCCCGGCTTGCAGTCGACACAGCACCACCACCCTCGAGCAGGAACGTTGGCCGTGATGCGATGAGCATGCCATGAACCTGCGCCGTCGTGCAGGCCGGAGCGCCCGGCATCTGGTTGCGGTCGACCATGCCTTGACACAGGAAGGGGCCGTCCATACCATCCGGAGAAAGTCTTACTGTTTTGGTCGGACATGACCCGGGGGGTCGCTATCTGGTGATCGCCGGGGCAAGGAGCAGGATAGATCGTGTCGTACCAGGCCGGAGATCCCAAGGCGACGGGACTCGACACTGCCAGGGCTTCGATCAGACGCCGGACGCTGCTGGCGGCGATGTGCGGCGGCGCGGTCACGCTGGGCCGGCACAGCGCCGGGGCGCAGGAGGCCTCGCCATCCCCTGCGGCCGAGGCGAGCGTGGTGCCTGACCAGGCGGGAACCGAGATCACCGGAACGCCCGCCCCGCGCCGCGGCGACGTGACGATCTACTCCGGGCGCAGCGAAACGCTGGTCGGACCCTGGTTCGAACTGTTCGACCACGAGAGCGGCATCGACCTGACGATCCGGTACGCCGGCAGCGGAGAACTCGCCGCCGCGCTCCTGGAGGAGGGAAGCCGGTCGCCGGCCAGCGCCTTTTTCGCCCAGGATGGCGGCGCGCTCGGGTTGCTGGCCACCGAGGGCCTGTTTCGGCCGCTGCCCGAAGACCTGCTGCAACGGGTGCCGGAGCGGTTCCGCTCGCCGGACGGACTCTGGGTCGGCATCACCGGGCGGGCGCGGGTCCTGGTGTACAGCACCGAGCGCGTCGACCCCGCCCTGCTTCCTGCCTCGGTCATGGACCTCGTGAACGACCCGTGGCGCGGCCGCACCGGCTGGGCGCCAGAGAACGCCTCGTTCCAGTCCTTCGTAACCGCCATGCGGCTGATGAAGGGCGAGGATGCGGCCAGGGCATGGCTCGAGGGCATGATCGACGCAGGCGCCATCAACTTCGGTGACAGCAACACGGCGATCGTGCGCGCCATCGGCTCGGGCGAGATCGATCTCGGACTCGTCAATCATTACTATCTCTACGCAGTGAAAAAAGAGGAGGGTGAGGATTTTCCCGCCGCTACGCATTTCTTCGCACCGGATGATCCGGGGTCGCTGATCAACGTGTCGGGAGTCGGGTTGCTTGCCGCTGCGCCGCAGCGGGAACTTGCGCTCGAGGTGATCGACGGATTGCTCAGCGAACGGGGCCAGGAGTACTTCCTCGAGGAAACCAACGAGTACGCGCTGGTGGAGGGACTCCCCGCGCCGGAAGGGCTCAAGCCGATCACCGAAACCGCAAGCCCGGACATCGACCTCGGCAGCCTCGCCGATCTGCGCGGCACGCTCACCCTGATGGCGGAGGTTGGACTCCTGTAGGCGGGGGTATACTCCTGCCTCATGTTGCGGCGTTGGTGGCGAAGCAGAACTCCTCAAGCCGACGAGGCCCCGGAATCCGGTGGCCTCGTCGGTGATGACGCGGAGTGGTCGCGGCCTGGCGAACTCGTCGAACTCCGCCGTCACCGCCCGGAGAACCGGGCCGCGTTCCAGCGCTGGTACGCGGACCCGGAGATCGCCGGGCTGCTGCGACACGACCAGGAGCCGCTCAACGCGATCCAGGCCCGGGGCTACTTCGACAGTTTCATCCTGCCGCTCTCGGCTCGCGGCGCCTGCTGGGCGATCCACGAACTCGACACCGGCCGCCTTCTCGGCACGACCGCGGTCACGGACATCGTGGAGCGGCGGGGCGACGGCGCATCCGGGCTGTTCCGGATCGTGATCGGCGAGAAGGACGCCTGGGGCAAGGGGTACGGCACCGAGGCCACCATCCTCGTCCTCGAGGAGGCCTTCGACGAGATGGACCTCGACGAGATCCGGTTGGAGGTCTTCCGCCACAACCCGCGGGCGATCGCCGCCTACCGGCGCGTCGGGTTCCGGGTGACAGGAGAGCACGTCGAATGGCTCAACCGGCGCCGCACGGAACTGCACGTGCTCGAAATGGCCATCACCGCCGGCCAGTTCTGGGACATCCACGATCCCGACTCATGGGACAGCGACGACGACGAAGACGACGACGATGACTCCGACGACGGTGACGACTTCGATGACGATGACGAGGACGCCGACGACGTCGACGATGAGGACGAATCCGACGATGTCGACGACGGGACGTCCGACGGAGACGCCGATGAGAGGGACCGGAGTACCGGCGACGAATCCGGGGATGTGGACGGCGACGTACCCGGACATGAACGCGCCGAAACGCCACCCGGCCGTCCGCGACTTTCCCTGGTTCCGGCCGGGAACGGCCGTCCGGGCCCGGGAGTGACCGGACGCCAGCGCGAACCCTGGAGGCGGGTCCGGCTCGCCGACCTCCATCGGCCCGGCCGCGACTGACGTGGCCGCCGGGGGGGCGTTGACAGGGAACGAACGCCGCCCTAGACTCCATCCGGGGAAGAGTCCGGGTCGCTCGGGCTAACGCCGTGGACGGATATGGGGTCCGTCCGGTGCGTGAGCGGCGCGGTCGATGGGAGAGGGAGGGATTCGCGTGAGCGAGAACGAGCGCCGCGCCACGGATACGCTTTCGGCCTCCGATCTGGTGATCAGGGGCGCGTCCGTGGTGGTGCTGATCCTTACGGCATTGCTGGCGGTGCTGGCGATCCAGCCGGTCTGATCTTCGAGGCAGACAGCTTCGAGGTTCCGGCCCGGGCGCAAGCCCGGGCCGGTCGCGTTCCGGCGGTTCCGGGCGGCGCGGGACGCGGCGATCTGCCACACTCCGACGGCACGGGCGGTTGGCTTGCCTGCTGGAGGTCGATGATGACGAATCTCGCGCGCGGGGTCCTCGCGTTGCTGGCGGCGCTCGGTTTTCTCTCGACGCTTGGTGCGCCCGCGGCGGCGCAGGAGGAGAAGGCGTCGGTCCGGGTCATCCACGCCGTCTCGGATCTCGGCCCGATCGACGTGTACATCGACGACGCCCTCGCCGTGGTCGGCGCAACCTTTCCCAGCGTGACCGATCCCCTGCTGATCGACGGCGGCGATCACCGGGTCACCGTGACGCCGAGCGGCTACGGCATGGACCAGGCGCTGATCGACTCGGTGATCGCCATAGAACCTGGCACGACCGACGAAATCGCGGTCGTGGGCACTGCGCTGGCGGTCGGAGCCGTCCTGTTCCCGATGGACCGCGGCGAACTCGACGAGGACCGCGGGCGCATCCGCATCGTCCACGCCAGCCCCGATGCCGGGCCGCTCGACCCTATTGTGGCCAGCGGCGACCAGTTGTTTCCCACCGTCCAGTTCCAGCAGGCAACAGAATACGCCGAAGCGCCGCTCGGCCCGTTTCCGCTGGCGATGCTGTTCAGCGAGTCGCGGGCGGTCGCGCTCGATCTGCCGATGCTCACCCTCGACCCCGGCTCGGTCACCGACCTCTACATCGTCGGCCGGATCGCCGACGGCACCATTCAGCCGGTGATCGTCCAGGGTGAGGCGCAGGTGGTGCCGCTCTCCGGATACGGCGCGCGCCTGTTGCAGGGCGCGTGCGTCGAGAACGGGCCGACCCTGCAGGATCTCGGCGTCATCGGCGAGCCGCGCGGGCGGGTGGTGGGCTCTCCCGCCGGGGAACCCGTCAACGCCCTCAGCGCGACCGTTCCCGTCTCCTTCGACCAGATCGTCGGGGCGGTGACCTCGATCGAGATTCGCGAGTCGGAGAAACCGGATGCGCCGGTTGCCGCCTGCGCCGAGATCGGCGGCCTGCTGGCCGATGACGGCGCGCTCGCGGTGGCGCTGCGCTCGCCGGACGGCGGGAGCCTGCGCGGGGTGGCGGTGATTGCCCAGAGCGTGCTCGATCCCGCGCAGACGGACGTGTCGCTGCTGTTTGGCTCGTCGCAGGCTGCCGCTGCCCCGGATGCCCAGCCCACCGGGGCCGCCCCGGCCGCCACGCCTCAGCCCTAGCCGGACCCGGAGCCGCAACGCGGCCGGGAGCGCCGGGCGGCGCGCTCGGCGGCTCTCCCGGCATGCGTGGCTACAGCGTGATGAACCCCTGGTCGGTTACCCGCGCCCGGGGAATCACCGACAGCGCCATGAACGCCAGCAGGCCGAACGGCGATGGCAGCGAGCTGCCCAGGTCGCGGGCCGCGCGCTCCAGGCGCCCGTAGGCCGCGGCGGTCTCGGCCAGCGGTTGGTCGGAGAGCAGTCCGGCGATCGGCAGCGGCAGGTGTTCGATCACCGAGCCGTCCGCCACCACCGCCAATCCGCCGCCCGAGTCCGCCACGGTCGCGATCGCCGCCAGCAGATCGGCATCCGTGCAGCCCACCGCGACGAGGTTGTGCGCATCGTGGGCGATCGAGGAGGCCATCGCCCCGCGGCGCAGCCCGAAGCCCCGCACGAGACCCTTGCCGATGCGCCCGCTGGCATGGTGGCGTTCCACGCAGACCAGTTTCAGCAGATCCCGCGCTGGGTCGCTCACGGCGAAGCCATCCACCACGGTTGGCTCCACCTCTTCGAGGCCGGTCACGATCTGGCCGGGAATGGCGACGACGGCCTGCCGCGCATCGGCCTCGGGCAACCGCAGGTCGCGCGAGAGGATCGGCGCGATCCGCACGGTGTCGCGCAGGGGGGCCGGGATGTCCGCGAGCCGCGGGATCGGGGAGAGCGTTTCGCCATCCGCCGCCACGACGCGGCCATCGTGCAGCGTCATCGACACGGTCATGGCCCGCAGGTCCCGGATGATCGCCAGGTTGGCGCGGTATCTCGGCGCAACCGCGCCGAGGCCCGGCATCCGCCAGTACGCCGCCGCGTTCCAGGTCGCCAGGCGGATGGCGCGAAGCGGATCGAGCCCGAGCGCGATGGCCTCCCGCAGGGTGGCGTCCATGTGGCCGTGCTGGTGCAGGTCGTGCGCGTCGCGGTCGTCGCTGCACAGGCAGACCCTCGCGGCCGTCACCGGGTCCGATGCGAGCGGCAGCAGGGCCGCGAGATTCTTCGCCGAGGAGCCCTGGCGGATCATCACCATGAGGCCCGCGCGGATCTTTTCGGCCGCCTCGTCCAGTGTGGTCGACTCGTGATCCGACCCGGGGCCGGAACCGGCGTAGGCCTGGAGGGCGCGTCCGGTCAGGCCGGGGGCGTGGCCGTCGATGGCGCGGCCGCTGGCGGCGGCGAGGCGGTCGCCGATCGCGCTGTCGCCGGCGAGTACACCGGGAAAGTTCATCAACTCGCCGAGCGCGGCCGTCTCCGGCCAGGCCAGCATCCCGGCGATGTCCGCCGGGCCGAACTCAGCGCCGGGGGTCTCGCGGGGGCTTGCGGGCACGCAGGAGGGCACGGTGAACCGCACGTCGAGCGGGAGCCCGGCGGCGGCCGCCCGCATGGCGGACAGGCCCGGAAGGCCGGCGACGTTGGCGATTTCGTGGGGATCGGTGACCACGGCGCCGGTGCCGCGGGGCACGACAGCGCGCGCGAACTCCGGCAGCCACAGCAGCGAACTCTCGGTGTGGATGTGGGCGTCGATGAACGCCGGTGCGACGATCGCGCCTTCGGCTTCGATGCGCTCGCGCCCGCCGGGATAGTCGCCCACCCCGGCGATCACGCCGTCGGCGATCGCCACATCCGCCGCGACCAACGCCTCCGAGAAGACGTCGGCCACCTGTCCGCCTGCGATCACCAGGTCTGCGGGTTCCTCGCCGAGCGCCACCCGGACGCGCCTGCGCCAGCGTTCGAGCGAGAACGGGGTCGACATGCCAGCACCTCCCCGGCCAGCGGATGCAGCGCATTCCGCATGGCCTTCGGGATCATGATACCGGCGCCAGCGGCGGGCGGCGGCCCATTGCTGGCAAAACCCGCTTTTCCTGCCCGGACAAATGGGTGATAATCCGCCATTCTTCTGGCAGGATGGGAGGGACTATGGGCACTGGCGGTTCGAAAACGGCGGAGTCGAAGGATACGGCAAACGAGGGGCCGCCCCCACCGCCGTCGCTGGACTGGCCCACGCCCCCGGGCGTGGCGCGCGGAATCCGGACCTTGTTCATGCTCCTGGTGGCGCTCGGCGTGGTGCTGATCGCGGTTGCGCTCCTGATCATCGCGCCGCGGCAGGGGATTGGCGCATTCTTCGAAACCGACCGCACCTGGGCCTGGATCATCGCCGGGATCGTCGCGCTGATCTTCGGCGGTTCCGGCCTCGCCCTGCGCCCGGAGATTGGCACCGCGCGCCGGCAGGTCCGCACCGCCGGCATCTGGACGGTGACGGTGCTGGTCGGGCTGATCGCCCTGTGGGTGCTGATCGACCACTCCAAGCGGGAAACGCAGTGGGCCGGACAGCCGGTGGCCAGCGAGGAGCAGGTGAACGCCTTCCTCGCCGAAGCGCTGCCGATGGCTGGCGTGGAGGGCGGGCCGCCGCGCATCAAGACCGGCGTGATGCTGCAGTCGGTCGAGTTCAAGAGCGGGTCCAACGTGCAGGTTGCCGGCTACATCTGGATGACCTTCCCGAAGGATCTGCCCGAGGAGTACGTCCGCGGGTTCGTGCTGCCGGATGCCGTGACCGAGGCCTATTCGGCCAAGGAGGCCTACCGGACCACGCAGGCCAACGGGGACGAGACGATCGGCTGGTACTTCGCCGCCACCATGCGCCGCACGTTCGACTACAGCCGGTACCCGTTTGACCGGCCGAACGTCTACGTTCGCGTCTGGGCGCAGGACTTCTCGCGGGGCGGCGTCATCGTGCCGGACTTCGAGAGCTACATCGACCTGAAGCCGAGCACGCTGCCCGGCGTCGAGTCGCAGATGGCCTATGGCGGCTGGAATCCCGTCTTTTCCGGGTTCAGCTACGACACGGCCTACTACAACGCCGACTACGGTTACCGGTCGGACAAGACGGGCACCGGCGCCCCCGAAATGCACTTCAACTTCGTGCTCAAGCGGGACCCGATCAACCCGTTCACCGATCAGCTCTTCTACGGCGGCACGGTGGCGCTGCTCATCTTCGGCCTGTTGACCCTGACCACCGCCAACCAGGAGGACCGCGGCCGCTTCGGCGTCAGCACCGCGGGGGTGCTTGGGTCGGTCAGCGTGCTGCTGTTCGGCATCATCGCCAAGCAGACCAGCCTTCGCACCACCCTCGACTCGCAGACGCTGACCTACCTCGAATCGCTGCCGATCATGCTGTACGTGATGCTGCTGCTGACCGCGTTGAACGCGATCCTCGTGGCCGCGCCGTTCGACGTTCCGTTCCTCGAGTATCGCAACAACCTGCTGCCGGAACTGCTCTACTGGCCAATCCTGCTGACGTCGCTGTTCACGGTGACGATGCTAGTCTTCTACCGCTAGGGCGTCCGGGGTCTCCTGTGGTTGTCGGTCCGCGGGCGCCCTCGTTGGCAGGCCCGCGGGCCGCGGGACCGGGGAGCAGAAGTCGACAACCGCCCGCCGGTGAAGTATCGTCCGCGATTGCGTCCGCCCCGGGAGGGTCGGGCGCAATCGCGACGGCCCTCAGCCGCGACCCGCACCGGCAGGTCGTCCCTGGGCGGGCCGGCACGCGGAGCTTCGGCGAACGGGGCATCGATGACCACCTCCATCCGCGTCGGACCGAACCGCAACGAGAAACACGAGGGCGCCATCGAGCACTGGCTGCTCGACGACCAGCCCGAGGAGGTCGATGGGCCCTACGAGCAGGCCCATCACACCCACCCGTGGTGGAAGGTGATGTGCCTGACCGGGGTGGACTACTTCTCCACCCTCGGCTACCAGCCGGGCATCGCCGCGCTCGCCGCCGGCATCCTCTCCCCGCTGGCGACGCTCATCCTCGTCCTGATCACCCTGTTCGGCGCCCTGCCGATGTACAAGCGGGTTGCCCAGGAAAGTCCCAACGGCGACGGCTCCATCTCGATGCTGGAGCGGTTGCTGCCCTGGTGGCAGGGCAAGTTGCTGGTGCTCGCGCTGCTCGGCTTCGTGGCCACCGGATTCGTCATCACCATCACGCTGTCCGCCGCTGACGCCACCGCCCACATCGAGGAAAACCCGTTCATGGGGTTCCTCCGGGGCTATGAGGTGCCGGTCACGCTCGCGCTCATCGCGATGCTCGGCATTGTTTTCCTGAAGGGGTTCAACGAGGCGATCGGCATCGCCGTCGCCATCGTGGTGGTCTACCTCGCGCTCAACATCGTCGTGATCGCCGATTCGCTCCGTCATATCGTCGAGAA
>JBJTKE010000083.1:0-3980 GCA_046096285.1 Chloroflexota bacterium | reverse complement strand
GGACATGCATGGCGGGCGGAAGACGGCGGCGCCTCGCGGGAGGGGCGAGCGTTGCCGGGGGTCGGAGACGGCCGATCCGGAGTGCGGCATCCGTGTGGTTCCGGGGAACCAGCCCCGCGGCGAAGCCGGTGTCCCTGCCGGGGTCGATGGCGCGCCACCGGGCGCTGGCCCCAACGGCGCGGCGTTGGCCGCCGGGCGCCCGGTCGGTCGCGGTGCGGACGTTGACGATGGTGTCGTTGGCGAAAAGGCCGGCCATGCCACAAGCAACATGCCACATGCCGGGCCGGCGGCGGCGGGCGCGCCCCGACGCGTGCGCCTCATCCGCGCCGGCGAGCGCACGCCCGGGCGGCGACGGCAGGCCAGAGGCGGCAGGCCGCAGGCAACTGGCCGCAGGCACCACGCCGCAGGCACCACGCCGCGGGCACCACGCCGCGGGCAACAGGCCGACGCCAGCAGGGATCGCCGGGTGGGGATGACCTCGCGGGCGAGGGGTTCGCGCCCGCTGATTGGTTCATCCCGGCGCCGCGCCCCCGCTCGGGCGACGGCTGCCGTGACGCGGGGGGAGCGGCGCCGGGTCGTCGCGGCCCGGACGATGCCGGACCGCTCCGGCGGGAACGCGGCGATCGCCGGCGCATCCCCGTCCCCGCACGCAGCACCACGACGGTGTTTTCCCCGCGCCCACCCCGGTCCGTCGCGCCGGACTCCGGCCGTCAGGCGTTGGCGACGGTCAGGAAGAAGCGGGTGTACCACTCCTTGTAGTCGTCGAGCGGTTCCTTGCCGTTGCTCCAGCGATGGACGTGGAACCGGAAGCCGCCATCGGTGGCGTCGAAGGTATCGCCTTCGTCCATGTTCCGGCGGCCGGAAACCTCGAACTCATCCCAGACCAGCATCTGGCCATCCCGGCGAAGCTTGCGGCGCACGACTTCGGCGTCGGGCGTGCCGATGTTGAAGTTCCTGGCCGTGAGGCGGTAGCTGGTTTCGTTGGCGTTTCCGCGATTGACCACGATGTCGACGGTGGCGTCGAGGTCCAGTTCGTCGGGTTTCATCTGGGAGGAGAATCCGGTCTCCTTGCCGGGGGCCAGTCCGACGGATGCCTTGGAACTGGAGAACTGGAACATGATCATGGCGCCCGTCCCGTTGCGGACGTTGATGATCGTGTCGTTGGCGAAGAGGCCGACCATGCCGGGCCGGCGACGGCGCTTCCTCGACGCCCCGGCATCGCCGGCATCGCCGGCGACCAGCAGCCCCGCCGGCAGCAGCAGGCCGCCAGCCGTCACGAGCAGGGATCGCCGGGTGGGGCCGCCCTCGCGGCCGATGGGCTCGTTCACGTTCATGCGTTCCTCCCGGAGCGGCGCCGCGCGGGCGCGTTCACACGTCGGACATGGTGACGAAGAACCGGGTGTACCACTCGTCGTAGTCGTCGAGGGGTTCCTTGCCGTTGCTCCAGCGGTGGATGTGAACCCGGAAGCCAGCATGGGTGACGTCGAAGCTGTCGTTCTCCCACATGTCGCGCCTGGTGACGAGTTTGTCCGTGCCCACGCCGTAGCGAAAGTATTCCAGCGACACGTCCGGCACGGCAAAGGCATGGTTCACGGCAAAGACCGTGAACTCGCTGGGTGGATAGCTGATCTCGATGGTGAGTTTCGCGTTCGACTTGAGCGATTCGGATTTCACGCCCCAGCCGAACCCGGACTCCTGGCCGGGCGCGAGCCCGAGGAAGCGGTAACTGCTGAACCCGGTATTGGAGTGCTGGCACCTGAGCCACAGGCTGGTCGCGTTGCGGAAGTTGAAGATCACGTCGTTGTACATGGCGGCATGCTCCTCCCGGTTCGCCGGGCCGGGCATCGCGGCGGGCCGGGGCGCCCCGCTCAGGCGTTGGACAGGGTGAAGAAGAACCGGGTGTACCACTTGCGGTAGTCGTCGAGCTGCTCCTTGCCGTCGCGCCAGCGATGGACGTGGAAGCGGTAGCCGCCGTGGACCGCGTCGACGATGTCGTTCTCCCCCATTCCGCGGGCGCCGACGACCTGCACGGGCCGGGAGTCGGGGGCGACGCATTCGAGGGCGACCTCGGGGCCGAGATGCGCCCGCTCCCGGGCCGTGAAGGTGCAGCGGTGGCCGGTCCGGGGGTCCGGAAGCTCGAGGTCGAGTTCCGCGGTGGACTGGAGCTGTCCCGCGGTCAATCCCGCGGCGAATCCCGATTCCTGGCCGGGCGCGATGTCCCGGAAGGTGGCGTGGTGGACGACGGGACTCCGGAACCGGTAGGGGAGCGACTGGCCGGTGGCGTTCCGGAGGTTGACGATCACGTCGTTCAGGGTGGGCGGCCCGATGACCTGGCCGGTCGCGTCGCGGAGGTTGACGATCACGTCGTTGGCGGACATGGGCGACTGCTCCTTGCGTTGGCGCGTGCCCGGGGGGAGGTCACAACGGCAGGACGGCGACGTAGAACCGGGTGTACCACTCGTCGTAGTCGTCCATGTGCTCCTTGCCGTTGTACCAGCGATGGATGAGGATGCGGAAGCCGAGTTCCTCGCAGTCGCAGGAGACCATGTCGCCCTGGGACATCCGCACCTTCGTCAGGGGAGTGCGGATGGGATCTGTCGGACTGTCGTCGTTGTAGGGCATGTCGCGAATATGAACGGACGCCGTCGGCCGGCCGGCTTCCGGGTTGAACAGGACGGGATTGGCGAACAGCCGGGAGGTCGAACCGCCGGGCTTGATGTTGAGAGATTTCGTCGTTGTGTAGAGCCAGGGGGAGACTCCCGGATTCCAGTCGCTCTCCGTGCCCGGCTGGATCAGGCCCATACCTTCGACGGAGATGGCGAAGCTGGTCTGGTTGCCGACCTTGGCGATCACGTCATTGGCGAACATGCGTGCCTGCTCCTTGCATTCCTGCATGCCGCGGAGGGCGCAACGCCGCCGCGCGGGAGGTCGGGCCGGACCCGGGCGTGGCCGCGGCGGCGATCAGAACCATGGCGTGGCGGCGACGTAGAAGCGGGTGTACCACTCGTCGTAGTCGTCCACCTGCTCCTTGCCGTTGGTCCAGCGGTGAACCGCGATCCGCAACCGGGTGCTCCAGTCCTCGACCTCGATGATCCGGTTCTCGGGCATGTCGTAGGCGCCGATGCGCTCCTTCACCTCGTACATGGGGATGGTGGAGTCGGGGTTTGCGTTGAAGGCGCCCCACCACATTTCACACCGGGAGATGGTCACCGACGGCGTGCCGATCTCGGGGTTGTGGCACTCGACGAGGACCATGGCCTGGCGTTTCCGTTCGCCGGGTTCGACGATCCAGACGTAGGACGTGGTCCCGTACCATTTCGGAGTCCAGCCTGCGTTCCAGGCGCTCTCCTTCCCGGGATCGAGGCCGAAGAGCATGTAGCCGGGGGGGCAGAACAGGTAATCGAGGGAGTGGCTGTCGTGGGGAACGACGCGGCCCTTCAACCGGCGGCTTGTCTGGTTGCCCCATCGGGCGATGACGTCGTTGGCGAACATGCGCGCCTGCTCCTTGCTCTCTCCTGGATCGCGGGAGACGCGCCGCGGCGGAACGGCCTGCCGCCGGGCGGATCACGGCCGCCGGGTCAGGGCCGGGATCACTTCTTGCCGTTCCTGTTCCTGTTCTTGCGCTTGCGGCGGCCGCCGCCGGAGCGGGTGCAGCAGGTGACGTAGCGCGCACTGCCCGCGGTGAGGGCGGGCCCGCCGACGGCGCCCATCACATGCACCTGCGAACTGCGGCCGCCGATGAGTTCGACCTTCGGGGCGGTGAGGACGACGTCGGACGTGCCGGCCACGCGAACCTCGATGTCGTAGGCGCCGCCGGGCACGCGCCGCGGCCTGCTGGCCTTGCCGTAGGCGAGGTTGCGGGCCAGCACCTTGCCGTCGGAGGTGGCGACGTCGACCGGGGGCGCGCCGGCGGCGAGGTGGACCGCGGTGAACCGCGCGACGGCGGATTTCCCGGTGGGCTCGCGGTCGATCGGGTAGAC
>JBJTKE010000082.1:0-1905 GCA_046096285.1 Chloroflexota bacterium | reverse complement strand
CCCCGATCCCCTGCCCGAACTTCACCGCGTACACCGACGAGCACACCGCCGCGCTCGTCCCCTTCACCTGCGTCTCGCTGATGAAGTCGTCCACCACCAGCGGGATCCCGTCGTAGAACAGCGCCCGCTGCCCGAACGCGTCCACGTCCGTCTCCATCAGCGTCCCGCTCGTCCGCCGCAGCGCCGAGAGCCGCCGCCGCGTCCGCCGGCTCACCAGCAGCGCATCCGGCTTCCCCGGCTTCACCAGGTCGATCAGGTTGTCCATCATGTCCAGCGTCAGCGTGCCGCCGTTCGTTCCCGCCGCGATCGTCTGCCCCGCCGGGATCGCCTTCGTCAGCCCGTCGAACGCCTTCGGGTCCGCCACGCTGTCGCCGTTGTAGAACGCCGCCAGGTAGGCGCTCGCCACCGCCTTCGCCCGGTTCGCCACCACCTCCGCCTCGATGTCGTGCGGCGTCGCGTAGGTCGCCTGCACGAAGTTGTCCACATCCGCGTCGCCGCCGATGATCTTCAGCGCCGCCGTCACCTGCGTCCACGCCGGCGTCGCCTCCGCCCAGGTGTCGCCCACCTCGTAGAACGCCGCCGCGGGCATCGTCGCCTCCCGGTTGTAGGTCACCGCCGTCCCCGTCACCTCCAGGAACGGCAGCAACTGCAGCAGCTGCGACTCCTTCACGATCGTCTCCACCACCCCCCGCAGCAGCAGGTCCTGCGTCAGCTTCGCCGCCTCCACCTTCGTCATCGCCATCGCTCGCCGTTCCTCCATCCTTCCCGCGCATCCCGGGACACAACGACGACGCCGGCGCAAGGCCGGCGTCGTCTCCCGGTCATTCATTAGGAACAGCGTTTCCCCGGAAAATCGCCCGCCCGGGCCGGATTGGCCCGGACAGGCGCCCGCGGCAGGCCTCAGGCCTCAGGCCTCCTCGACCTCCCGCTCGTTCAGCGGCTGCACCGGCCGCGCGTTCATCGGGTAAATCGCCCGGAACGCCGCCAGTTGCTCCGGCGAGACCGTCATCGGCATGTCGAACACCGTCCACGTCACGCCCTCGGCGCACGGCGGCGTCGTCAGCGACCCCGGGTAGCGGTACGCCGTCAGGTCCGACGGCACCAGCGCCGCCACGTCGATCGCGTTTGCCAGTTCCCGCTCCGCGCCCGCCGCCGGGATGTCGGTGAACATCTCGGCCAGCGCGGCGCTCTCCTCGCCTTCCTTCATCAGCACGCCCAGCACCGCAAGCTTGCCGTCCGCGGACTTGTGCACCAGGTGCAGTTCCAGCGGGAACAGCACCCCGTCGACCAGGTGCTCCGCCGGTGTGTGGAAGTGGAACTGCAGCAGTTCGTACACCTCGTCGCCCAGCGCCAGCGTGTTGCCCGCGGGCAGGTTCACCTGCAGCGTGTGCCCGTTGTTGACCAGCGTCCCGCCCGCCGTCGACGCCTGCGCGATCGTCATCTCCGGCTCATCGCCAGCCGCCGCGTCCAGCAGATTGACCGGCGACTGCTCCTTGCCCGCATCGCAGGCCGCCCACTCCGGGGACAACTCGCCCCAGAACTCCGGGCCTTCCTCGCCCGCATACGTCCAGTGGGGAGCCCCCTCCTCCGCGCGGACCGGAAGCCGTCCGGCCAGCAACGCCGCGCCGGCGGCCGCGGCGCTCCGCACCACCACCCGCCTGCCCAGCGTCCTCCCCATCGCCATCGAAGTGTCCCGCTTCGTCTCTGCCACCATGTGCCTCCCGGCAATCTTTCCCGGCCGCCTCCGGCCGCCCGAGCCACTACCCCCGGCAACTCTGCCGCCGGGATCGTAGCACGCACGTCGGGGCGCACGGACGCACCCCGCGCGGCTGTCACAGGCGACCACGAGATCTCGCTCCTCCCGCCTCACCCCTCATACCCGATCCCCGGACGGTTTCGGGATCG
>JBJTKE010000081.1:0-3325 GCA_046096285.1 Chloroflexota bacterium | reverse complement strand
TCCTCGGGTCGAGCAGCCCGCAGATGATGTCCGCCACCAGGTTCCCGGCGATGGTCAGCGCCGCCGCGAGCAGCACGCAGCCCATCAGCTCCGGGTAGTCGCGGCCTCCGACGGCATTGAAGAACACCTGTCCCATGCCGGGCCACATGAACACCGTTTCGACCAGCACCGCGCCGGTCAGGTAGAGCGGCACGTCCATGGCCACCACGGCGACGAACGGGCCGAGGGCGTTGCGCAGCACATGGCCGCGGAGGACGCGGCTGCCGGACAGGCCCATGGCCTGCGCGGTCCGCACGTGGTCGTGCCGGAGGTGCTCCAGCAGCGACGCGCGCAGGTAGCGGCTCCATCCGGCGACAGCGCCGGCCGCGATGGTGACAGCCGGCAACACCAGGTGCGCCGGCAGGTCCCACGGGCCCGGGTTTCGCAGGTCGCTGACGCCCGCCACCGGCAACCAGCCGAGATGGACCGCGAAGAGCCGCTGCAGCATGAATCCGATCCAGAACACCGGCATCGCCAGACCGATGTGGCCGAGGATCGTGGTCGCGTTGTCGCACGCGCCGTGGGGTTTGCGGGCCGCGGCGACCCCGACCACGAAGGCCAGCGCGAGCGCCAGGGAGAGCCCGGCGGCGAGGAGCAGCAGCGTGTAGGGCAGGGCTTCGAGCAGCGTCTGCGAGACCGGCCGGGAGTCCCTGTAGGAGGCGCCGAGGTCGCCCCGCGCACGGGTGCCGAGCCAGCGGAGCAACTGGACGGGGATCGGCTCGTCGAGCCCCAGCCTGCCCCGGATGATCGCCAGTTGCTCCGCGGTCATCCCCGGGACGCGGGCATACGCGGCCTCGGGCCCCCCGGGCGCGAGCCGCATGACCACGAACGAGAGCACCGCCACCAGGAACAGCAGCGGGATCGACCCGAGGATGCGGCGAACCACGAATCGGCCCATGCGCTCACTGCTCCGGCGAGATCACGACGTGATGCGCCACTCGTTCACGTTCCAGGCGAGGCTGGTGAAGGGGTTCGGATGGAAGCCGCCGATGGTGTCGCGGACGGCCGGAAACCAGAACGGCCAGTACAGGAAGATGACCGGTACCTCCTCGTGGAGAAGCCGCTGGATTTCGGAGTAGATGGCCGTGCGTTCCTGCTGATCGGGTTCGCGTTCGCCTGCGTCGGTGAGGCGGTCGATCTCGTCCTGGAAGCTGTACCGGTGGAAGTAGGCTGGCACATTGGTTCCTGGGCCATCCGGGCTCGTCGGGATGTGGTCGGAGTGCCAGTAGAGGCGGTTCGCGGGGTCGTTGCGATTCCCCCACTCGTAGAACCCGCCGGTCATCTTCCGGGTGAACTGGAATCCGGCGGCGTCGAACATGATGTCGCCCGGTTGCGCCGTCACCTCGACATCGATGCCGAGGGCGCGCCAGCTGTCGGCCACGACCTGGCAGACCTTCCGGTGCTCGCTCTCCTCCGCCTGGTGCACGAGCTCGATGGCGAACGGTTTCACCGGGCCGTCGCCGACCTGCGGGTCGGTGGTGGGGATTTTTCCCTGCAGGATGCCGCTGGGTCCCGGGGTGAGTCCGGCCTCGGCCAGCAGCCGCTTCGCCTCCGCCGGGTCGTAGGAGCGCGGCTGGATGCTGCCGTCCCACGCCCAGGAGACGGGGGCCTGGTCGGCGACCGCGCGCTCGGCCCGGCCCTTCAGCAACTTGTCCACGATGTCCTGCGTCGGCGTGGCGAAATCGAGCGCCTGCCGCACCCGGGTCATCCGCAGGAAGTCGTACTGCTTGAGGTCGATGTGCATCCAGTTCATGGTCCGGTGCTGCAGCACGGTGATGCCATTGATGCCTGCTGCCTGGTCGACCAGCGTGGCGGGCACCGTGTTGCCGCCGCCGACGAGGTCAATGTCCCCGGTCTGCATCAGGTTGAGCAGGGTGTTGTCGTCGGGCACGATCTGGAAGATGAGGCGGTCGATCTGCGCCGGCGCGCCCCAATAGGCATCGTACCGGTCGAGCGTGATCCGCTGGCCGGGAACGGTCTCGGTGAACTTCATCGGCCCGGTGCCGACGGGATCCTCGCCGGGAGGGCCCAGGAACGCCTCGAGGCCCGCCGCGAACGCCGAGGCCGGCATGATCCATGTCGGCCCGACGATCGACAGGAAGGGGGCGAAAACCTCCTTCAGGGTCATCGTCAGCGTGTCGCCGCCGTCGATCATCTCCTTCACCATGCCCCAGCCGGGATAGTCCGGCCCGCCGGTCGGCGGGGTCACGAACGCCTGCCAGGTTTCGATGACGTCGCGGGCTGTGAACGGGTCGCCGTTGTGGAACGTCACGCCCTGCTGCAGGGTGAAGGTGTAGCTGAGCCCATCCGGGCTGATCGAGTAGGAGGAGGCGAGGATCGGCCGCAGCGTCTGCTGGGCGTCGTATCCCAGCAGTCCCTCGTAGATCGCGCCGAGAACGTCGAACTCCACGGCCCACCCGACGTTGAACGGGTTCAGGCTCGCCGGCTCATCGGTCGAACCGGCGATGATCACGCCGCCCTGCTGGGGCGCGCCCGGAGGGTTCGTCGGCCCGGAGACCGGCGCCGGGCCGCCCTCGGCCCGCGCGGCCGGCGCGCCGAAGGCCAGGTCCGAGGTGGCGTGCAGCAGCGTGGCGATGACCGGCGGGGCGAAGCCGAGCGCGGTGGCCCGCCGGATCAGTTGCCTGCGGGTGAGATGCCCGTCGATGCGGGCCTGGGCCAGTTCATCGAGGCTCCGAGGATCCCCGGCCATCGGCCGCTCGCGGTTCGGTGTGGGGTCGATCATGATGGTGCGCCTCCGTGAGCATGTCGGAGCCCGGCGGTTTGACCCGCCGGGATTCATGCTTGCACATCAGCATGGGCATCGGTGAAAAATACTTGACAGCCTTCAGGCCAGCCCGGGCGCCTGGTCGAGCACGGCCCGCAGCACGTCGTCCGCGGTGGCGCCGGCGGCCTCAGCCTCGAAGGTGAGGATCAGGCGGTGGCGCAGCGCGGGCAAGGCCACCGCCCGGATGTCCTCCCGCGCCACGTTCAGGCGCCCCTCGGTGAGCGCGCGGATCTTCGCCCCGAGGACGATCGCCTGCGCGCCGCGCGGGCTGACCCCGTAGCGGATCATCTTGCGGACGAACTCCGGCGAATCGGGCCGGGGGTGGGTGGCGAGCGTGAGGCGCACCACCTCCTCGGTGAGGGCCTGGGCGATGGGCACCTCGCGGGCGATCCGGCCCATCTCGATGATGGCCGGGCCGTCCGCCACCCGGCGGAGCGCGGGCGGCGGCCCAGCGGTGGTGCGGTTGACGATCTCGGTCAGGTCCTCGGCGCTGGGGTAGGG
>JBJTKE010000080.1:0-7881 GCA_046096285.1 Chloroflexota bacterium | reverse complement strand
CCCCCGCCGCCCCGGACGGCCGCGGAGTGTTCTTCCGCATCCGGCCAACCGAGCGCAGCGGCCGGTTCGAGCGGCGGACCCCCGGGGACGATGGCGCGGCCCCGGGTCCGGTGTTCGGCGCGTCGTGCAGAGTGCCCGGCGCGGCGCGCGGGCGGGTCTTCCCTGCGGCGCGGATCAGCCTTCCTCGGGCGGCTGGGCGACGCCCTGCGTGGTGACCAGCGCGATACCGGCGACGATCAGCGCGCCGCCGGCCACCAGGCCGGGCGTGGGCCGCTCGCCGAGCAGCAGCCAGGCGAAGAAGATGGCGAACAGCGGCGTCAGGTAGGTGGACATCGCCACCTCGCTGGGCGTGAGCGTGCGCAGGGCGCGGGCGAACAGGATGAAGGCGACGATCAGCGAGAAAACGGCGCTGAACAGCACGCTGCCCCATCCGACCGCATCGAGCCCGGCGATGCGTCCGAGCCGGCCGGGGCTGAAAACGCCGAGCGGCGAGAGGATGGCCGCGCCGACGATCATCCCGATCGCCGCGATCTCGAGCGGCGGGTGGCGCGCCAGCAGCGGCTTGTTGAGCACGGTGTAGGCAGCCCACGCGGCCGGGGCGACCAGCAACATGCCGGCGGCGAAGAGCGTGGTGCGGTTGAGTTCCACGCCCGAGCCGCGGCCCCAGGTGACCAGCACGGCGAGCCCGGCGGTGGCGAGCGCGATGGCGGCGATCGTTCGCTTGCCGACCCGCTCGACGCCGGTGGCCGCGCCGAAGATGGCGGTGAAGATCGGGCTGCTGCCGACGAGCAGGCTGGAGATGGAGGCCGGCAGGTGGCTCTGCCCGGTGGCGGTGGCGACGTTGAAGACGGCCACCCCGAGGACGCCCATCAGCCCGAGGCGGGTCCATTCGGCGCGGGTGAAGGCAGGAACGGGCCGCCGCAGCGCGAGCAGGAGCAGGATGAACCCGGCAGCCGCGATCGCGGTGCGGAGAAAGATCACGTCGAGCGGACCGGTGCGCTCCAGCATGAGATGCATGGCGATGAAGTTGCCGCCCCAGATGGCGCAGACCGTCAGCAGGGTGAGTTGTCCGATCAGGCGGGCGGACAGGCCCCGGCTGCCGGGTGACGGGGTCATGGAGTCATGATCCGGGGTCTCCGGCGGGAACGGCGGCGGCACGGGCGGAACTGCGGCTGGTGACGAGCAGCATGGCGGCGAGGATGAGCCCGCCGCCGAGCAGCAACCCGAGGGTGGGGTGCTCGCCGAGCACCAGCCATGCGACGAGGATGCCGAAGACCGGGGTGAGGTAGGTGGACATGGCGGCCTCGCTGGGGGTGAGCACCCGCAGGGCGCTGCCGAACGCGACGTTGCCGATGACCTGTGAGCAGATGGTGCTGAACAGCGCGAGCCCCCAGCCCGCCGCGTCGAGTTCGAGGATGCGGCCGACGCGCGCTGTGTCGGTGAGGGCCAGCGGGAGCACCACGATGGCCCCGATGATCATGCCGTAGGCGGACATCTCGAGCGGCGGGTGACGGCTGACGAGCGGCTTGTTCAGGACGGTGTAGGTCGCCCAGCAGATGGGCACGACGATGAGCAGCGCGACCGAAACGAGGGTGGTGCTGCTGAGCGGGAGGGATGCCCCGCGGCCCCAGAGGACGAGGACGGCCAGCCCGGCGGAGGCCATCGCGAGAGCGGCGGCCATGCGGCGGTCGATCCGTTCGAGGCCGAGCAGCGAGGCGAAGAGCGCGGTGAAGATGGGGCTGCTGGTCATCAGCAGGCTGGAGATGGTCGCGGGGAGGTGGTTCTGCCCGATGGCCGACGCGGTGTTCACCACGGCCACGCCGAGCACGCCCAGGGTGAGGAGTCGGGTCCATTCGGCCCGGGTGAAGTGGGGCCTGCCGCGCCGGAGGAGCACCAGCAGCGCGAGAAAACTGCACGCCGCCATCACGGTGCGAAGCAGGGTGACGTCGAGCGGGTGGAGGCGGCGCAGGAGCAGCGGCACGACGGTGAAGTTGATGCCCCAGATGAGGCAGGCCCCGAGCAGCGTGAGTTGGCCCGCCGCCCGCGGCGAAAGGGGCGCGCCGCGAGCGGCGAGCGGGATGGCGATCATCCGGCGATCCCGGAGGCGGCCTCGGCGGTTGGCGTGGCGTGGCCGCCTGCCTCCGCGAGGCGGGCGGCGGGGGCGAGCAGCACCATCACCACCCCGAGCAGGGCGACGATGGCGAGCCCGGTCCGCAGGTCGGCGACGTGGCTGACGAGGCCGATGGTCGGCGCGCCGACGAGGAAGCCGAAGTAGCCGGAGGTGGCGACGGCGGCGAGCGCCGTGCCCTGCGGCACGCCGGGCGCGCGCCCGGCCGCGCTGAGGGCGATGGGGAAGGCGGCGGCGAGGCCCATGCCGACGCAGGCGAAGCCGAAGATCAGCGCCGGCGTCGTGTCGATCAGGAGCGCGAGGCCGAGGCCGCCGGCGACGAACACCCCGCCCCAGCGGATCACCGACACCGGGCCGAGCCGCTGGATGATGGCGTCTCCGGCGAAGCGGCCGATGGCCATCGTCACCGAGAAGGCGGCGTACCCGAGGCCGCCGAGCGCGGCCGCCGCGCCGAGGTTGTCGCGCAGGTAGACCGAACTCCAGTCGGCGACGGCGCCCTCGGAGAGAAGCACGCAGAAGGAGATGAGGGCGATGCCCGCGAGCGGCCCGGTGGGCAGCGCGAAGGCCGGGCCGTCGGCGCCCGATTCGTTCGCGCGGTTGGAGATCAGCGCGGACCACGACAGCAGGGCCAGCGGGATGAGGGCCAGCCCGGTCCAGAACAGGTGCCACTGGGCGCTGATCCCGAGGCCGGCGACGGCGGCGGCCAGCGCGGAACCCGCCAGCGCGCCCACGCTGAACACCCCGTGGAAGGCGGACATGATCGGCCGGTGGTAGCGCTCCTCGACGACGACCGCCTGCGTGTTCATGGCGACGTCCATCATGCCGAAGAAGCCGCCGAAGACGAACAGCGCCGCGAAGAGCAACGGGCCGCTCGTCGCCTGCGGCAGCAGGGGAAGGGCGAGGCAGGACATGAGCCCGGCGAACCCGGTGACGGCCCGGCTGCCGAAGCGGGCGATCAGGAACCCGGTGCCGCTCATCGCGACGATGGAACCCGCGGCCGACCCGAGCAGGGCAAGCCCGAGTTGGGCCTCGGACAGCCCGATCCGCGCCTTCACATCCGGGATCCTGACCGCCCAGGCGCTGAATGCGAACCCGGCCAGCACGAAAAAGCCGAACACGGCCCAGCGGGCGCGGACGACCTCCGAGGGGAGCGACGCTGCAGATGAAGAGCGCATGAATCATCCGTGACGAACGGGCCCGATGCAGGCGCATCTTCGCACGAACCGGCGGCGCGCCGCTGCGAGGAGCAGGCGACGGCCCGCGCCGGTCAGCCCTCCGGGACGGCAGCCCGCGGGCTCGCGGCGGCGGCGTCCACGGCGGCGACGCTGGTTCCGGCGACCGCCCCTGCGAGCAGCACGATGACCGCCGAGAGCAGGGCGACGAGACCGAGCCCGGCGCGCAGCCCGAAATGCTCGGCAATGAAGCCGATGACCGGTGGCCCGCTGAGGAACCCGGTGTATCCGGCGGTGGCGACCGCGGTCAGCGCAACGCTGGGAACGACGCCGGGCACCCGCCCGGTGGCGCCCATCGCAATCGGGAAGATGGCCGCCAGTCCGGCGCCGACGCAGGCGAATCCCGCCAGCGCGGCCGGGACGCTGTGCAGCAACAGGCCGATGGCGAGCCCGGCGGCGGCGAGCGCTCCGCCGGCGCGCACCACCCGCGCGGCGCCGAACAGGGCGGTGATGCCGTCGCCGGTGAGCCTGCCGACGGCCATCGTGAGCGAGAAGACGGCGTAGCCGGCGGCGGCGACGGCGGCGTTCGCGCCGAGTGCGTCCGAGAGGTAGACGGCGCTCCAGTCGGCCATGGCGCCCTCGCCGAGCAGGACGCAGAAACCGATGGCGCCGAGACCGAGCAAGGGGCCGCGCGGCAGGGCGAAAATCGGGCCGTGCTCCTGGGCGGCGGGCGCGTCGGGGAGCAGCAGGGGGCGGGCGGCGAGGGTCATCGCCAGCAAGCCGGCGGCGACGGCCAGCAGGTGCGGAAATGGCGGCACGCCGCGCCCGGCGATGAGGCCAGCCAAGGCCGCGCCGGCGAGGCCGCCGACGCTGAACATGGCGTGGAACGAGGACATCAGCGGGCGGCGGTAGGCGCTCTCGACGAGGACGGCCTGAGCGTTGGCGGGGACCTCGAGCATGCCGAAGACGAGACCGAAGCAGAGCAGGGTCAGGAAGAAGAGCGCCAGCGAGGGCGCGACCGGCAGGAGCGGCAGCATCAGGCAGATGCCCGCGCCGGAGAGGAAGATCATGCGGTCGCTGCCGAAGCGGGCGGTCAGCCAGCCGGAGACGGGGAGGGCCACGAGCGCACCCAGCGCCGAGCCGAGCAGGGCGAAGCCGAGTTCCCCCTCGGAGAGATCGAGCCTGCGCTGGACGTCGGGGATGCGGGCGACCCAGTTTCCCATCGCGATCCCGTTGAGCAGGAAGAAGGAGGCCGCGGCGAGGCGAGCCGGGCGCAGCGGATTGGCGGTCGGCATCGGCGTGGCGCTCCCGTGAACGGCGTGACCGGCGCGGATTCTCGCACGGCCCGGAACCGGCGGGCGGTGTCGCGGGGAGCGCGATAGGATGACCCGGTCCGGCGCGGCCGGCGGGAGGGCGGGCGCATGCGGCTCGATCGCATCCGGCGGGTCTACGACGAACGGGCGCGGCGCTACGATGCCACGATCGGCCGGGCAGAGGCGATGATGCTCGGCGATTTCCGGCGGCAGTTCGGCGCTTTGATGACCGGGGCCACGCTCGAGGTCGGCGTGGGCTCCGGGCTGAACCTGCCCCACTACCCCGCGGGAGCCGGGCCGCACGCCGCCATCGATCTCTCGGCCGGGATGCTGGAGGTGGCGCGGGAGCGGGCGGCGACGCTGGGGTTGGCGGTCCTGTTCGCGCAGGGCGACGCCCAGCGCCTGCCCTTTCCCGATGCGACCTTCGACACCGTGGGCGTGTCGCTCGCGCTGTGCACCATCCCGGACCCGGAGCGGGCCTTGCGCGAGATGCGCCGGGTCTGCCGGCCGGCCGGGAAGGTCGTGCTGCTGGAGCATGTGCTGTCGCCGCTCTGGCCGGTCGCGCTGCTGGAGCGGGCGATGACGCCGCTGCAGGCTCGGGCCATCGGCTGCCATCTCGACCGCAAGACCCTCGAGACGGCCCGGGCCGCCGGGCTGCGGATCGAGTCGGAGCAGTCCCGCAGGCTGGGCGTGTTCCGGCTGGCGGTGGCGCGCCCGTGAGGGGCGGGTGGCGCGGTCAGTGGCAGGAGGCAGCGCCGCGGTCGGAGAAGCGGGACCCGCCGTCCGCGTAGGCGGGGCTGCTGGGGTCGGTGGAAAAGACCCATGCGTAGCGGCCGGGGGCGAGGGAGAGGGTGAGCACGCCCCAGACCCCGTCCTTGCGCACGGCGCTGTTCCGCGCCTTCCATCCGCTGGCGAACTGGTGGTCGCCGGTCACGGTGGCGCCCCCTGCGCCGACCACGAACGAGGTCATGCCGCGGGGGTCGCGCTCGCCCTTCGCGTTCATCGGGGCGAAACGTTCGTAATCGTGGTCGTGGCCGTTGAGCACGACATCGACGCCGTTTTTCGCCAGAAGCGCCCAGAACGGCTGCATGAATCCGAGTGGATCCCGACCGTCGCCGGGACTGGATGGGCGGCCGTGGTACCCGGAACTGAACCGGGGGTGATGCCAGTAGGCGAGCGTGCAGGCCGCGCCCGCATGGTCCCGGAGGTCGCGCTGGAGCCAGGCGTACTGGGGAGAGCCGGGACGGCAGGGGACCGGGGAGCAGCCGTCGCTGGAGTTGAGCACGATGACGTGCCACGAGCCGTGCTCGTAGGAGTACCAGCCGCGGCCCGGGGGACCGGCGAGGTTGCCGAAGTAGGCGAAGTAGGCGGCGGCGCCCGGGGTGTAGTACTCGTGGTTGCCGGGGGCGGGACGCATCCGGTCGCGGAAGCTGCCCCAGGCGGCGTCGAAGCACTGGAACTCCGCGGCCGCGCCCGCCGGGTAGGCCAGGTCTCCCAGCACGGCGACCAGCGCCTCCGGATCGCGCCCGAGGCGGTTGCGGATCATCGCGCCGGTGGCAAGGGCGGAAGCCTGCGGAGCGCCCGGGGCGGCGAGGGGATCGCAGGAGGCGATGTCGCCGGCAGCGATCAGGGTGACCGCGTCCCGCCTGACCGCGACGGACGCGCCCGGCAGGGCGGCGATGCCCGCCAACGCCACCGCCAGCACGACGGCGATCCGGTGAGCGGTGCGGGCACGGTTCCGGTTGCGGTTGCGGGTGCGATTGCGGCGCATGGCGGCCTCCAGTCCCGCGCGGTCGCGCAGGCGCGGGCGCAAGGATACCCCCCGGAGGGACGGCGACGGAGAGCGGGAGCGGGAGGACGTCTCAAAAGACGACCCCCGGGCGCCGAGGCGGCCGGGGGCAGGGTGCATCGAGTGCGCTGCGTGGCCGAAGGCGGTGGCCCGCAGCCAGCGGGAGCGTCAGGAGGCGCGGCGCAGGAGGCGGTCCTCGGAGCCGAGCCGCCAGCCCAGTTCGGCCACGCGATCCTCGCGCTCCGCGGCGGGGATGCCGGGGCCGACGAGGACGGCGTGCAGTTCGCTGGCGAAATCGGCGTCCTCGTCGAGGAGCGCGCGCTCGAGTTCGTCGACGATCAGGTCGACGGCCCGGATGATCTCGGTTTCGGTGCGCATGGGGCTTGCGATCATGCCTGAATCTCCCGCTATTGTCGATGCCGGGTCACCACAGGCCCGTGGAGCAATGGTGCGGACCCAACATGAATCTCCGATGAGCCGAGCGTATCACAGCGATGAAATCGGCCCCGTCCGCCGGCTACAACGTGCTGAGCGGCGGTTTCGTTTCAAGGCCGGGCCGAACCCGACCCTGTGAGTCTCGCCCGGTCCGCCCCGTGAATTGTTAAAGAAATTTGAGAATGTGGGTGGCGGCGGCTACCGTCTCGCCGCGCTGGTTAACGGCCACGACGGCGGCGACGGTGCGCTGGCGCTCCGCGTCCTGCTCCGTGATCTCGTAGGTGACGGTGATGGTGTCGCCGGCGAAGACGGGGGCGAGGAAGCGCACCCGGTCGTAGCCGAGCGAGACGCAGGGGCGCTCCGGGCGGTGCCGTTCGAGGATCCGGGTGCTGCACGTGGACATCAGGCCGATGGTGAGCACGCCATGGGCGATGGGGCGGCCGTAGGGCGTGCCGGCCATGTACTGGGCGTCGATATGGTTGGGGCTGAAGTCGCCGGTGATGCCGGCGAAGAGCCCGATGTCGGACTCGGTCACGGTCTTGGCGAAGGTGACGCGGGCGCCGATGGGAATGAGATACTCCGGGCCGCTCACGGGGCCCCCCCGGCGAGTTCGCGCCGGATGGCCTGCACGACCTGGGTGGAGGGCGGGCCGAGGGCGGCCTCGAGGTCGCCGTCCGGCCGCGCGGCGTAGGTGGCGGCGGTGATGCCGGCGAGGTTGCTGGGGAGCAGGAGGCCGCTGCCGCGGTCGTAGATCATGAAGACGTGGTCGATGCCGAGGCGGCCCATGAAAAAGCCGAGTTCGAAGAGGGTGTTGTCGCGGGCGGCGGGGTAGGTCTGGCCGCGCTTGGTCACGACGTCGTCGGGGGTGAGGAGGACGACTGCGAAGTCGACCCGGTCCGCCGCCTCGTCGAGCGCGGAGAGCGAGCCCTGCGACAGGTGGAACGGGCCCTCGTCCCAGATGACGGTGTCGGCGACGTAGCGGAGATTGTTGGCCACGACCTCGGCGAGCGGCAGGGACTCGGTGGAGGACGAGATGAAGACGAT
>JBJTKE010000079.1:0-3177 GCA_046096285.1 Chloroflexota bacterium | reverse complement strand
GCCGGCGCCGGCGGGTGGTGCCGGTCGCCGTTTTCCCTTCTGGCCACTGGGGCCGGGACTTGGGCCGGGCGCCCTTCGCGTATCCCCTGGCCAGGTTGACCGCGGTCAGAAGATCGACGGCACCTTTGACAAGCTGGGGTTGAACCCGAAGGAGGCGATCAGCGCCGCTCCCTGCTGATTCGAGGTGGTGGTCGCCTGGCCGTTGTAGAAGCCGGCGCTGGTTGTCACGATCGTATCGCAGACGTAGGCCTCGAGGTCCGTTTGCTGGGAGTTGCCCGCCCTGGCGCCGTTCGTTCCCGCCCGATTGGTCAACGCGCCGACCAGCGTGGCCCCTGCCTGACCGCCAGCCGTGCCCGTCGTCCTCAGCTCGAAGCCGGTCAGGGCTACCGCCCGTTGCCGCTGGCCAAAGCCACAGATGAACAGCCTTTGACCAGTGCCCGGCGTGACCTGAGCGCTGTACATCGGGCTCTGCGTCGTCAGTGCTCCGGCCGAGGTGTTGAAGGTCGTCAGGTCGTTGTAGCGCGTCAGGACCACGACTGCGGTCACGGCTGATGGGAACGTCCAGGTGAAGGTGCCGCCGTTCGGGATCGTGTTCGGCAGGCTGTAGGAAAGCACCGCTGTCTGGACGTTCGCTCCGTTGCCGCCGCCAAACGACGTCAGGTTCGTCCAGCCCGACGGCGGGGTGATGGCAATCGGCGTGCTGGCGGTTGCGTTCGCATTGCAGTACACCATCGCGACCTGAAACTGGAACGACGCGGAAGTCGTGGTCACGCTGATCGTGGTGCTCGGCGCAACGTTCACTCCCTCCCCCGTGGTGGCAGTGAACGTGTCGAGGAACTGGATGCCCATCGTTACGACCTCTGCAAGGTCAGCCCAACGGTGGCGCGGGTGACCGCGCTGTTGTTGGTGCTGACGTTGAACCGGAGAACGTCTCCGGCCGCGATGGCCACGCTGATCGTTCCCGTCGCCTTGGCGTTGCCGGAGGTCACGGTCAGGGTCGCCACGAGGTTGGACACCGTTGGCGGGTAGCCCGCGTAGGTCGACCGCCAGATCTGGACCACCCAGTCGCCGGCGCTGGCCGCGGCGTCGAGCAGGATCGTCCACGAAACGAGGGACCCCGCGTACGGAATCTCCACGTCGCCCTTGATGCCGGTCGGGATGGTCGAGCCTCCGCCGTCGATCAGGAAGGGGATGGCCGCGGTCATGGCCGGTCCGGTGAAGCCGGTCGGTCCCGTGACCGTGCTTGTCGCCCCGGTCGGACCGGTGATGCCGGGGCCGGTCGATCCGGTCGGGCCGAGCGTGGTGCTGACCGGACCCGTCACGCCAGTGGGGCCGGTGAAGCCCTGGGTTCCCTGCGGGCCGGTGAAACCCTGCGGGCCGTTGGGGCCGGTGAAGCCCTGGTTGCCCTGCGGCCCCTGCGGCCCGGTGACGGTGCTCTGGGCGCCCCAGATGGGCGTGCTGGCGCCGGACAACAGGCAACTCACGTGCAATCAACAGGTTGCCGACACCTCGTGCAGGTCGCCGGTCAGGCCAGCACGGCCTGAAGCCCAGCCAGCAGTTCTTCCGCCTGCTGTCGCTCCCAGATCAGCGGCGGCAGCAGCCGAAACACCAGCGCCCCGGCAGGCAGCACCAGGATGCCGCGGTCCTGCAGCGCCCGCAGCGTCGGCGTCACCCGTTCCTTGAGTTCCACCCCCATCATCAACCCCCGGCCGCGGACCGCGCGGATCTTCGGGCTGTTCAGCGCCTCGATCCCCGCCACGATATCCTGGCCCAGCGCGGCGTTGGCCGCATAGCGGCCCTCCAGCACCTTCAGGGTCGCGACGCCCGCGGCGCAGGCGAGAGGATTCCCGCCAAAGGTGCTGCCATGCGCGCCGCCCGGCATCCCGGCCCCGATCGCCTCGTTCGTCAGCGTGACGCCGATCGGGAACCCGTTCGCGACGGCCTTGGCCGTCACGAGCATGTCCGGGGATACCCCGGCGTGCGTGATCGCCCACGGCCGCCCGGTGCGGAAGCCGCTCTGGATCTCGTCCGCGATCAGCAGCGCACCCCGCTCAGCGGTCAGGCGCCGGGCGGCCTGCAGGAACTCCTCCGACAGCGGGTAGATCCCGGCCTCTCCCTGGATCGGCTCGAGGATCACCGCCGCGGTCTCGTCGCCGATGGCGGCGTCGAGCGCCTCGAGGTCGTTCGCCCCGATGTGCGCCGCCTCCGGGAAGAGCGGCTCGAACGGACCCCGGTACTTCGGGTCGTGCGTGACCGCCAGCGCGCCCAGCGTGCGGCCGTGGTAGGCTCGCTTCAGCGCGACGAACTTCGTCCGCCCCGTCATCGCCCGGGCGAACTTCAGGGCCGCCTCGATCGCCTCCGCGCCGCTGTTGGACAGGAACGCGCGGGTGATCCCGGCTGGCGCCGTGGCGATGATGGCGGCCAGAAACTCCGCGCGGGCGTCGTTGAAGAAACTCTGGTGGCACGTCGTCAGCCGCCCGAGCTGCTCCGTCACCGCGGCGGTGTACTCCGGGTGGGCATGACCCAGCGACGCCACCCCGTAGTTGCTCATTGCGTCGAGGTAGCGCTTGCCGTCGCTGTCATAGAGGTAGGACCCCTCGCCCCGCACCAGCGCGATGTCGCGCTTCGCATACAGCGTGACCTGGTGGTCGTTTTCCGCGGCCTGCATCCAGGCCAGATCGTGAACGGCGGCGGTCATCGTGCGGCTCCTCGTTGCGGCCTCTCGGCATCGGTATCGCGGTTGCGGGTTGCTGGTTGCCGGCGGTCCGGGGCTGCCGGCCCGCCCTGCTACCGGGCGCGGATCACGGTCCCCTCGCCGGCGAGGGCGCGGGTCACCGGGCGGTCGGCACGCCCATCGGAAAAGACGACCTGGCCGACGCCGCGGGAAATCGCCCCCAGCGCGGCCTCGACCTTGACCACCATGCGGCCGGCGGCGGCGGCAAGCGCGGCCTCCGGGTCGCTGGCGTCGATCTCGCGAATCAGGCTCGATTCGTCGTGGCGGTCGGCCAGCAACCCCGGGGTGTCCGAGAAGAACAGCAGCCCGTCGGCCCCCAGCACCGTCGCGAGTTCCAGCGCCAGTTTGTCGCCGTCCACGTTGATCGGGACGCCCTCCTCGCCGAGCGCCGGCGGGGTCAGCACCGGCTGGTAGCCATGCTCCAGCAGCAGTCGGACCAGCGA
>JBJTKE010000078.1:0-9859 GCA_046096285.1 Chloroflexota bacterium | reverse complement strand
GGCCGGATCAGTCTGGCTCGGCTGCGGCAGGTTCGCCGGCCGCGTCGGCGGAGTCGACGGCGCGGGGCTCCCACGCGGTCTCGGCGCCGCCCATCCGCCGGATGTAGGCGGAGCCGGAGCCGGGCCGGTCTCCCGCGAGCGAAACCGGGCGGGCCGAGCGCGCGGATTCGGCGCTCGGCATTTCCAGCTGGCCCTCGTAGATGGCCCCTTCGTTGATGATGAGCGACTGGGTGGAGACCTTGCCGCGAAGCCGGCCGGTGGGGAGCACCTGCAACCGGCCGCGACAGCGGATTTCGCCGCTGAGGCTGCCGGCGACGGTGACGTGCTCGGCGTCGACCGTGGCGTCGACGCGCGCATCCTCGGCGATGAACACCGTTCCCTTGCAGTCGATGGAGCCCTTTGCAGAACCCTCGATGCGCAGATCGCGATCGGAGGTGAAGGCGCCGTCGAAGCCGGAGTTGCGGTCGATCAGGCTGAAGGGTTCGGCGGCGGCGTACCCGTCGCCGGAGGAATAGTCGCCGGAGCTGCCGCGGACCGACATGGAATGCAACCCTTTCTGGCGCAGGCCGCCGGTTGGCCGGTCAGGCTCCCGCGGCGCCGGAGCGCCGGCGCAGCGGCGAAATGGCCCCGTCGGCGGGGGCGGTGGTCATCGAGAACTGGCCGTTGAGCGAGGCTCCCTCATGGACGACGAGGACCGGGGCGAAGACGTCGCCAGTGACGCGGCCGGAGGGCAGGATTTCGAGACGGCCGGAGACCCGGACAGAGCCGCTGACCGAACCGGCGATGCTGAGATTCTCTGCAGTGACGGTCGCTTCGACCTCGGCCTCCTCGGCGACGAAGACGTCGGAGCGGGAGACGATCGAGCCCTCGACCCGGCCGCGGATGTGGAGCGGGCCGGTGGCCTGCAGTTCGCCGTTCCAGATGGTTTCGTGGGCGACCACGCTGGCCGCGCCGTCACCGGCCGGTTGCGGCCATTCCGGGGCGGAGGGACTCTCGAGATCGTACCCCGACGGGGAAGGAGTCCCGAAGCGGGCGGAGGCCGCAGGGACTTCGGCGGCGTAGTCGGAACCGAAGGAGGCGGCGCGGACGGGCGCCGGGCTGATTTCCTCGCCGTCGCCAAGTTGCTGGCGAAGGGCGCTGATCTGCCGCTGGAACGTGTCGGTCTTGGCGTCCTTGCGAAAAACCACGGTGCAACCCTCCCCGCGTCGGCGGCCGCCGGAACTGCGGCCACTGGCGGCCCCTGAACTGCTCCCCGAGCCCGGAGCGCCGCGCTCGGGGCGTCGCCATGCGGGGTGGCGACAGGGTGTACGTACAGTCTAGCACAATCGCGGATTGCGGCAAAAGGCGATCCCGGCAGCGAATCTCGCTGCCGGGATCTACGCAAGGCGAACGCCGCCGGATTGTCCGCTGACTGGTTCGCCGCTGGTACGCCCGAGAGGACTCGAACCTCTGGCCTCTTGCTCCGGAGGCAAGCGCTCTATCCACTGAGCTACGGGCGCAGGCCGAGGGAAGAATACGCCCGGGGAGGCGCGTTTGCAATGCGGGCCGGCCGGTCCCGGGGCGGCGCGCCGCCGGACGGTGACATTCGGGCCCGGAAGGGGTACGATTCGCGAGTTGCGCCCCTCGGGGGCGAATTGGTGTTGTCCGCGGAGGTGGAGGGCGCGATGCCGGAGCCGATCCAGTTGAATGATGAGGATGTCGCGTTCCTGTTGACCCTGCTGCGGAACTCCTCCCAGCCAATGACCACGCAACAACTGATCGATGCCCTGCGGCGGCACGGGCAGGATCGCTAGCCGGGCGGCGCGCGGCGGGCGGCCACGCCCCCGGCGGCGAGGAAGAACGAATCCGGCGCGACGAGGCCCCTGTGCGCGGCCCCGAGCGCGGCGAGAGGAGCGACATGGTTTCCCAGAGCTTCATCCTGGACGTCGAGGTGGCGGGAACGGCCGCCGAGCAGGCGCTCGCGCGGGACATCCTTCAGCTCATGCGGGCGCGCGGCCGCTTCATGTCGGCCGATGCCCCGATTCGCGTCTCGATCGTTTCGCTCGCCGAGTATTTCGAGGCGCAGGGAACGAAGAGTGCCGAGAAGGCGGTGCGCGCCGCCGCCGAGGCCAACCCGGCCATGTTCGCCGTCGAAGACATCGACGGCGTCGCAGTGCTGGTCACCACGCGGGCGGGGAGGCGTCCGGTAGCCGCCGGGGACCTTTCGCCGCACACCTTCAAGCAGCGGCTGAAGACCCCGCTTCCCAAGCCGGAGCACCCCCGGCCGCAGAGGGAGCGTCACCGTATCGATTCGGGCTGGGCGACGATCGCGGAGCGGCTCACGGACCTCCTTGCCGAGGCCTACGAGGAGGAGGAGGACGAGGAGATCTTCGAGCCTGCCGAGGTCGAGGTGATCGCGGTCGAGGAACCGGCGCCACCGGTTGAGGAGGTCGCGGCGGTCGAGGTTCCGGCGCCCGCCACCCCGCGGGTGATCACGGTTCCCAACGTGGTGCGCACCGACGTCACCGGCGTGGACGACATCGCGCTGGCGTCGGCGATCCGGGAGCGGCTGCTGGCGGACCCGCGGATCGCCAACTTCGGCGAGCAGTGGATGGTCGAGGAGCGCGTGCCGCGGTTCAGCCGCGGCGACCTGCGCAGGCTGCGCGAATACCTGCAGGAGCAGGAGCAGCCGATGACCGACGACATGCTGGCGCAGGACGTGCTGGGCGTGCGACCGGGATCGCCCGAATTCGACCTGACCCGCTTCGCCGTCGATTACCGGCTCTCGCGGGAGAAGGAGTTCGAGTTCGTCGGCACGGCCAACCAACGGTTCTGGTCGACCACCGGGCTGGCGCAGATCGGGACCAGCCGCCGCAAGCCGAACGAACTCGGGACCGACTACCGGTACCTGATCGACGAGACCCCGGAGACGATCGAGTACCGCTCGATCGAGTCGCTCGATCACACCCTGACCTTCTTCGAGCACATCCACGGGTTGCTGCCCTACGACGGCGAGATGCAGCGGTTGCTGCCCGCACCGCTGCTGCCCAACCAGCGCGGCGTGGTGCTGACCTTCGAGTGCCCCCAGTCCTACACGACCTACCTTGTGGAGCTGCGCTACCCGACGCCAAACCGGGGCGGGTTCATCCTCGGTCTCGACGATTTCTACGCCGAGAACCTGGTGCCGGGGTCGGTGCTCTCCATCAGCCGGACCGAGAACGACGGCCACTACCGGGTCGAGTACCTGCCGGAGACCGGCGCGAGCGCCCGCCTGCTGGAAATCGACGACCGCCGGGCGCAACGCTATGTCTTCCGCCCCACGACCTATGCCTGCGGGGTGGACGAGACGATGCTGCTGACCGAGGAGCGGTTCGGCCGCCTGAACGGCGAGAAGCCGCTGGACGACAAGATCCGGCGCCGGCCCGAAGCGGTCGTGGCCGCCACGTTTGAGCGGGTGGGCGAAATCCGCGACGCCAACTACTCGGCCGAGTTCAGCACCCTGCTCGCCGGGGTGAATGTCGAGCGGCCGATGTCCGCGGTGTTGCTGCGCTCCACCCTCGACAACGACGACACCGGCGCGTTCTCGCGCGATCCCGAGGGCCAGGATGCCTATACCTACGTACCCGGCACCACGCCGTAGGGGCGATGACGGCGACTCCGGAGGTTCCGGCGACTTCGACGGCTCGGACGATTTCGAGATCGCCTACGCGGACCCGGGTGGCCGTCGCGGCGGGGATCCGGATTCCGACGATCCTGACGAACTCGATGACCCCGACGACCTCGTCGATCTCGACAACCTGATCGAACTCGACGACCTCGCCGATCTCGACGAGCAGATCGAGGCGCTCCTGGCGAATCCGCCGACTGCCCCGGCCACCGGGTCTCTCGCCGGGTTGGGCGACGGCGCGGCATCGGACGAGCAACTGCTGGCCTTCAGCGACCTGTCGCTGGCCGCGCTGAGAGACTTCGCCGAGGGCTGGGTCGGGCTTCCTGCGGAGGCCCGGCGCGGCCTGGTCACGGCCATGGATGAGCTGTCGGCAGACCGCATCGAGGCCGACTTCCGGCGGGTCTACCGGCTCGCAATGCATGACGAGGATGCCGGCGTGCGGCAACTCGCGGTTGCCGCGCTGGCGGGGGAGGACGCTCCCGGCCTGGTGCGGCCACTGCTGGCGCTGCTGGCGGACGATGCCTCCGTCGATGTGCGGGCCGAGGCGGCGCGCACGCTGGGGCCGATCGCCTACGGGGCCGCGACGGAGGAGTACGAGGACGACCTCGCCGCCGAAGTGCGCGCGGGGCTGATGGCGGCGGCGCATGATGACGACCCCCTGGTGCGGCGGGTGGCGCTGGAGTCGGCGGCGGTGTTCGGCGGCGAGGAGATCGCCGACCTGATCCGGGATGCCTACGATACCGGCGAGCACGACGCGATCGGGAGCGCGCTCTACGCGATGGGCCGCACCCATGACCGGGGATGGCTGCCGATCGTGCTGGAGGAACTCGCCAGCGACGACGCGCAGTTGCGGTTCGAGGCGGCCCGGGCCGCGGGCGCGCTCGGCGAGCGGGAATCCGTCGGCGATCTGCTTGCCGCCATGAACGGGGAAGAGGACGTCGAGGTGCGCCATGCGATCATCGCGGCGCTCGGGGAAATCGGTGGCAAGGCCGCGCAGCGCGCGCTGACGACGCTGCAGGCGCACGCCGAGGAGGCCGACGTTGAGGCGATCGAGGATGCCATCGAAGAGGCGGCCTTCGATCTCCAGGTCTTCGGCCGGTGACGGCTGGCGCGGATCTCGCTGCCGCCGTGCCGGCGAGCCCGGAGGCCGCGGCCTGGGATGCGGCGGTGCTCGCCGCGGGCGGCCACCTGTTGCAGTCGTGGCGATGGGGCGAGTTCAAGGCGCGGCATGGCTGGTCGGTGGCGCGGGCGCAGGCCCGGCTTGGCGCTGGGATTGCCTCCGCGCAGATCCTGTTCAAGCACCGCGGCCCGGTGACCATGGCCTACGTGCCGCGCGGTCCCGCGCTCACCGCGGACGACCCGGCGCTGATGGCCGCGGCGCTCGCGGAGATCGACCGGACCTGCCGGTCGCGCCGCGCGATTTCGACGATCATCGAGCCGGACCGGGCGCTTCCGCTGGAGTTGGTGGAGGGAAAGCTGGTTCCCGGCCCGGCGCACATCCAGCCGCCGCGGACGGTGAAGGTGCCGCTGGTGGACGACGAGGCGCTGCTGGCGGGCATGCATCACAAGACCCGGTACAACGTCCGGCTCTCGCTGCGGAAAGGGGTGACGGTCGGGCCGGAGGATCCTGACCGCGGCGGACTGGACGCGTTCTACGCCCTGATGCAGGACACCGCCGCCCGCAACGAGTTCGGCATTCATGACCGGGCCTATTACCGCGATGTGCTGGCGGCGTTTCCGGCGTCGAGCGTCCTGCTGGTGGCGCGCCTCGCGGACGGGACGGCGGCGGCCGCGATGATCGTGGCCGGGTTCGGCGACGAGGCGATCTACCTGTACGGGGCGTCCTCGACAGAGCACCGCTCCCACGGTCCCGGATTCGCCCTTCAGTACGAGGGGATGCGCTGGGCGCGCGGTCGGGGCTACGCCACCTACGACCTGTGGGGCATCCCGGCGACCGATCCCGAGACGATCATGACCGACGACGGCGCCCAACTGGCCGGAACGAAGGGCGACGACTGGCGCGGCCTCTACGAGTTCAAGGTCCGGTTCGGCGGCAGGATCGTGGCGCATCCGCCCACGCTGGAGCGGCGCTACGTGCCGATCCTACCGGCGCTGGCTCGGCGCTACTACCGCGGACAGGGGTAGAGGGCATGGAGACGCAGGCCCGCTCGACCGCCGGAGCGCTGGCGGCGGCGGTCGCCGGGTCCCGGCTCGCCGGATACGCGGGCGCGCCGGTCACCGGGCTGGCCTATGACTCGCGGCAGATCCGGCCGGGCTGGTGCTTCGCGGGGCTTGTCGGCGCGGACCTCGACGGGCACGATTACGCCGCGGCCGCGGTCGACCACGGGGCCTCGGTGCTGCTTGTCGAGCGGGAGTTGCCGCTGCCGGCGGCGCAGATCGTGGTGGCGGACAGCCGGGCCGCCCTCGCGCAGGCGGCGACCGCCCTGTACGGCGACCCTTCGCGGGAGTTGACGGTTGCTGGCGTCACCGGCACCGACGGCAAGACGACCACCTCCTTCATCGCGGACGCCATCCTGCGCCGGGCCGGCGAGCGCACCGGGTTGATCGGCACGGTGGCGATCCGGGTCGGGGATGACGAGGACCTGCACGCGACCCGGCAGACCACCCCTGAATCGGCGGACATCCAGCGCTATCTGCGGATCATGGCCGACCGTGGCATCCGGCGGGTCACGCTGGAGGCGACGTCGCACGGCCTTGCAATGCACCGGCTGGACGGGGTCCGGTTCGCCATCGGCGCGGTGACGAACATCACCAGCGAGCATCTCGACTATCACGGCACGGTGGAGCGCTACCGGCGGGCCAAGGGCATCCTGTTCGACCGGGTGAGCGAGGCCGGGGGCGTCGCGGTCGTCAACGCCGATGACGAGGGAGCGCGGGCGATGTTGCCGCACGCGGCGGGGGCGCGCGTGCTGACCTACAGCCCGTCCGGCGGCCACGCCGATCTGCGCGCGACGGGCATCGTCTCGGATGGGACGGGCGGCCGCTTCCGGCTGGAGACCGGCGGTTGGGGCGGCGCGGACATCCGCCTGCCGCTGATCGGCGGATTCAACGTCGCAAATGCGCTGTGCGCGGCGGGCATCACGCTGGCGCAGGGCCTGACCCTCGATCAGGTCGCGGACGGGCTTCGCCGTGCCCCGGCGGTGCCGGGCCGGATGGCCCTGATCGATGAGGGGCAACCGTTCGCGGTGGTGGTCGACTACGCCCACACCCCGGAGCCGATGGACCAGGTGCTGATGCTGCTGCGCGGGCTCTTCCCGACCGGGAGGCTGCTGTGCGTGTTCGGCAGCGCGGGGGAGCGCGACCGGGAGAAGCGGCCGGTGCAGGGCGCGGTCTCGGCGCGGCTGGCGGATGTGTCGATCGTAACCAGCGAGGACCCCCGGTTCGAGGACGCCGACGCGATCATCGACGAGATCGCGCAGGGGGCGCTCGCCGCCGGGGCGGTGGAGGGCCGCACGCTGTTCCGCGACACGGAGCGGCGCGAAGCCGTCGTGCGCGCGCTGGGCATGGCCCGGCCGGGGGATTGCGTGCTGCTGGCCGGCAAGGGCCACGAGGGCAGCATCATCTGGGGCCGCGAAAAGCGGCCCTGGGACGAGGCCACCGTGGCCCGCGAGGTGCTGCATGCCCTGGGCTACCGGGGCAGCCGGGGATAGGCCCCGGGCGGGCGCGACGGCGGCCGCGGCGGCTATGCGCGGCGGGCCGGAGGCGGTGGCCGCCCGGTGGTCTACTCCCAGAGCGGGACGGTCTTCTTCGGGTCGAGGGTGATGGCGAGGTCGTCGAGTTGCGACTGCTCGACGCGGCTGGGGGCCTCGAACATCATGTCCAGACCGCGCTGGTTCTTGGGGAAGGCGATGACCTCGCGGATGTTGCCCTCTTCGGCCAGCAGCATGACGATGCGGTCGAGGCCCATGGCGATGCCGCCGTGGGGTGGGGCGCCGTAGTCGAGGGCGTCGAGCAGGGCGCCGAAGCGGGCCTGAAGTTCCGCCGCCGGATAGCCCATGAGTTGCATCAGCTTTTCCTGGTCCGCCCGGCGGTGGTTGCGGACGCTGCCGCCACCGAGTTCGTAGCCGTTGCCGACGAGGTCATACTGCTTGGCGCGAACCTGTTCCGGCGCGGTGTCGAGGAGGTGGGCATCCTCCTCGAGGAAGCCGGAGAAGGGGTTGTGGGTGGCTTCCCAGCGGTTCTCGTCCTCGTTGAACTCCAGCATCGGGAACTCGTAGACCCAGCAGCAGGCGAAGACGGAGGGATCGGCGAGGTTGAGCCGCGAACCGATCTCGAGGCGCAGCGCGGAGAGCGTCTTCGCCACGACGGATGGCGTGTCGGCGACGGCGAGCACGAGATCGCCGGGGGCCGCGCCGATGCCGGTGGTCATTGCGGCGAGTTCCTCGGGCGAGAGGAACTTGGCGATGGGGCTGCGGAGTTCGTCAGCCTTCACGGCGATGGTGGCGAGGCCCTTCGCGCCGGTGCGGCGGGCCATCTCGGTGAGTTCGTCGATTTCGCGGCGGGTGTAGTCGGCGCAGCCTGGGGCGACGATGGCCTTGACCTGGCCGCCGGCGGCGAGGGTCTGGGCAAAGGCGTTGAAGCCGGTGCCGCGCAGGGCATCCGAGAGGTCCTGCAATTCGACGCCGAAGCGGAGATCGGGCCGGTCATTGCCGAACCGGCGCATCGACTCCGCGTAGGTGATGCGCGGGAAGGGAACCTGCAGGACGTTCCGCGACGAGAACCTCGCGAAGAGTTCGATGTACAGGCCCTCGATCAGCGCCATCACGTCCTGCTGGCGGACGAACGACATCTCGATGTCGAGCTGGGTGAACTCCGGTTGGCGGTCGGCGCGCTGGGGTTCGTCGCGGAAGCAGCGGGCAACCTGGAAGTAGCGGTCGTAGCCGGCCACCATCAGCAGTTGCTTCAGTTGCTGGGGGGATTGCGGCAGGGCGTAGAAATTGCCGGGAAAGCCGCTGCTGGGGACGAGGAAGTCGCGCGCGCCCTCCGGGGTCGACTTGATGAGGTTGGGCGTTTCGACCTCGATGAAGTCGCGGTCGTACAGGTGCTCCCGCATAAAGCGGACGATCTCGTGGCGGAGGATGACGTTGCGCTGCATGCGGGACCGGCGCAGATCGAGGTAGCGGTGGCGGAGGCGGACGTTCTCGTCGACCTCGCCCTCCTGGTTGATCTCGAAGGGAGGCGTCCTGGCGGTGTTGAGGAGGTCGAGACCAGTGACCTCGACTTCGATCTCGCCGGTCGGCAGTTTCGGGTTGACGGTGCCTTCCGGCCGCTGGCGCACGGTCCCCTCGGCGCGCAGCACGTACTCGTTGCGGACGTCGCTGGCGAAGGCGTGCAGGGCCGGGTTGTCCTGGGGATTGAAGACGATCTGGGTCAGCCCGTAGCGGTCGCGGAGGTCGATGAAGATCCGGCCGCCGAGGTCGCGCCGGCGGTGGACCCAGCCATTGAGGGTGACCGTCTTCCCGGCGTCGGCGAGGCGCAGCGAGCCGCAGGTGACGCGCCCTGCGGCGGACGGGCTGTGGTTGGTCACGAAACGGTTCCCTCCGGTGATTCGGGCGGCGAGGAAAAGCGGAGCCGCAAGGCATGATCGAGCGCCTGCTCGGGGTCGACCCCGGCGGCGAGCGCGGCTTCGACGGCGGCGAGAATTGTCGCACCAGCGGCGGCCAGCGCGCCGGGGCTGCGGTCGGATTCCCGCTCGCCCTTGCGCGGCCCGGCGAGGACGGTGGCGCGTTGCAGCGCGGGCATGGAGCGGGGGAGTTTGTCGAGGGGGCTGGGGGAGACGCCGCCCCTGCCGGATTCGGCGCGCTCCCGGGCCTTGACCGCGTCCCAGGTCTGCACGACCTCGCCGGGGGTGGTGGCGACCACGTCACCGAAGACGTGGGGATGGCGGCGGACCAGTTTCCGGTTGATGTGGTCGAACACGTCCTCCAGGGTGAACTCGCCGGCCTCCTCTGCGATCTGGGCGTGGAGCGACACCTGAAGCAGGAGGTCGCCGAGTTCCTCGGCGAGTTCCCCGGGGTCGCCGCCGTCGATGGCATCGACCACCTCGTAGGCCTCCTCGATGACGGCCTGGCGGAGGGTGGCGTGGGTCTGCTTGCGGTCCCAGGCGCAACCGTCTTCCCGGCGCAGGCGGGCGGAAATCCGCTGGAGGGTGGCCGGCGCGCGGGTGGCAGAGAGATCGGAGAGCGGGGGCAC
>JBJTKE010000077.1:0-3195 GCA_046096285.1 Chloroflexota bacterium | reverse complement strand
GCGGGTCGCCCACGGGGATGGGGACCGGCGGGGGTGGCAGGGCGGCATCGCGCGGCCCCCGCTGCCGTATCATCTCGGTATTGCGGTATCGGCATATCGAGGTGATGGATCGGCGATGAACGACGCGGCGGGGCTCGGGGGACCCGGGCAGGAGGCGATCGTCTCGATCCCGCTCGACGTGGTGTGCGTGCTGTCGTTGCTGCACCGGGCGGTGCCGGAGAGCCACTTCGCGCCGTGGCTGGTGGAAACGCGGCAGCGGCTTTCGCCCGGACTGCGGGAGAACCTGGACCTCCTGCACGGCTTTTCCGGGGAGCGGCTGTACTACGTCGAGGAACCAGCGCTGGCGTTCAGGCCGCTCGACCCGGACCGGGCCGGGGCCAGTTTCGAGACGTTCGTCGCGTTCCTGCTGACGCAGCCCGCGGCCGCGTACCTCGAGATGGCAGAGCGGGCGATCGCCCGGGCCCTTGCCGATCTCGGGTTGCCGGCGCCGGCGCTGGACCCCCTAGACCGGGCGTGGCGGGCGGCGGTGTCGCAGGTGCTGACAACGGCCACGCTGGATGAGACGGCGGCGCTCCTGTCGGACCCGGCGGCGCTGAAGCGGCGGACGATCGACCTGTTCACGGGCGTCTGGGAGGAAGGCTACGGCGAGGAGTTCGACGCCACTCGCGGGTTGCTGGAGGAGGCCTGCCGACTGGCGCGGCAGCAGGTGAGGCGGCCGTTTCGCGAGGCGTTCATGATCCTCACCGGGCAGAAGCCGCCGTCGGCGCTGACGCGGCGGTTGCCGGACATCGGGAAGGTGGCGTTCTGCCCGTCCGACTACCTCGGCAGCGACATCAGCTACATCCTAGCGCCGCCGTTGTTGGTGGTCGATTTCGGCGCGCCGGAGTTCATCCTGCGGGCGACCGCGAGCGAGGCCGCGCCGCCGCCGCCGTCGGCGCCGGGGTTTTCCGAGGGAGGGTTGCTGGAGATCGCCCGGGCCCTTGCCGACCCGACGCGGCTACGCATCCTCGGGTACCTGACCGGAGGGGAGCGCTACGCGCAGGAAATCGTGAGCCATGCCGGCATCGCGCAGTCAGCGATTTCCCGGCACCTCTCGCAACTCGAGCGCGCCGGGCTGATCCAGGTCTCCCCGCGGCGGGGCCAGAAGTTCTACTCGGTCAACGCCGAAGCCCTCGATTTCCTGGCGCTGACCTTTCGCACCCGCGCCGAGGAGGTGCGGGGAAACCGCCGCGGCGAAGGCGCGACTACGCGCTCCTGACCAGCCGCGGGCGGTAGCGGTTTTCCAGCCGCGAGCGGAGGATCATGGCGTCGCGCGACCGGCCGGCGGCATCGAGGGCGCGCACGGCCGATTCCTGGCCCCCGCGGCCGAGATCCCAGAACGCGGGCGCGGCGGCGAGATCGAGGTCCGGGTCGAGGGCGAGGGCTTCGGAGAACGCCGCCTCCGCCTCGTCATGCCTCCCCTGCCCTGCCAGCAACGATGCCCGGACCAGCGCGGCCTGGATGCGGCGTTCGGCGCCAGGACCGGCGGGGCTGATTTCCGGTGACTCATCCTCGGGCGCAGGCGTGGGCGCCTCGGGCGCATGAACCTCGGCGTCCGGCATGGCGTGGGCAGCGTGCGCGGGCGTTGACGCGAGCAGATCGAGGCTGTGCTGCCAGTCGGCCGCCGACCACGGGCCGCCCGCGTCTCCGGTTTCGTCGGCGGCGTGCGCGGGTTCACCGAGGCTGCCGACGGCGCGGACGAAGCGCTTCCAGGCGCCGTCCAGGGCGAGGACCACGGGCTGATCGAGGAGCATCCGGAACACCCCCGGGTAGACCGACGACGAAGGCGGGGTAGCGGGGAGGTCCTGGGCGGCTCTTGCGGACGGCCGCGAGGACATGCGGACAATGTAGCATCGAATGCGTCCGTACACAATGTCCGTTCAGCATCGGTTGGCGAACTGGGCGCGCCGGTGGCCGACGGCGCCGCCGCTGTGCGACCATCACTCGACTCGGGGGGCGGGAGCATACGGGATGGGAGCGCCAGATGACCGAACCTGCGCCGCCAGCCAGCTATGCCGATGCGCTGCCGCCCGAACCCGCGCAACTGCGGGAACTGATCGCGCTGGCTTCTGGGGCGGGCCGCATCGTCGCGTTCACCGGCGCGGGAATCAGCACCGAATCGGGCATTCCCGACTACCGGGGACCGGGCGGCCTGTGGAGTACGGGAAAGCCGCCGACGCTCGGGGATTTTCTCGCCAGCGAGGAGACGCGCCGGGAGTATTGGCGGCGGCGGCGCGAGACCTACCCCGAGTTGCTGGCCCGCCAGCCGAACGCGGGGCACCGGGCGCTCGTGGCCCTGCAGCGGGCCGGGCTGTTGGCCGGGGTGATCACCCAGAACATCGACGGGCTGCACCAGAAGGCGGGAACGGACCCGGCGAGCGTGACGGAACTCCACGGCACCGCCCACATGGTCCGCTGCGTGGCCTGCGAGCATCGCGAGCCGGGGGCGGAGGTGCAGCGGCGGCAGGAGGCCGGCGAGGCGATGCCGCTCTGCCTGTCGTGCGGCGGCCCGATGCGGGCGGCGACCGTGCTGTTCGGGGAAGCGCTGCCGGCCGAGCCGCTGCGGCGGGCCATCGACCTTGCCCGGCCTGCCAGCCAGCCTGATCCTCGCCGGTCACCGCGCTGGCCCGCGCGACCAGCACCGGCCCCGCGTGGGCCCGCACCAGCACGTCCGCCTCGCCGTCGAGCGGCGTCTCCTGCCGGTTGACGAAGGCCAGCCGCGCCCCCGTCTCCCGCGCCAGCAGCGGCAGCCGCGCCGCCGGCTGCACCACCAGCGAACTGCCGACCACCAGCATCAGGTCGCACGACCGGGCAAGGTCGATGGCCCGCAGCAGCGGCTCGGCCGGCATCGACTCTCCTAACTGCACGGTCGCCGACCGCATCGGGCAGCCGCCCGACGGGCAGAGCGGCATCGCCTCGCCGGCCTCCTGCCGCCGCTGCACCTCCGCCCCCGGCTCGCGATGCTCGCAGGGGCCATCCTCAAGACGCGGGTGGGCGGCCGCGGCACCTACCTCTGCCCGGCCTGCCAGCCAGCCTGATCCTCGCCGGTCACCGCGCTGGCCAGCGCGGACAGCACCGGGCCCGCGGCGGCCCGCACCAGCACGTCCGCCTCGCCGTCGAGCGGCGTCTCCAGCCGGTTGACGAAGGCCAGCCGCG
>JBJTKE010000076.1:0-7638 GCA_046096285.1 Chloroflexota bacterium | reverse complement strand
CCGCGGGCCCGGCCCCCCCCCGCTCCCGCCCACCCGCCGCCGGCCGCGGCCGCCCCACCCTCCCCGCACCGCTCTCCCTCGACCCCCCCCTCCACCCCGAGCTGGCACGCGTCGCCAACCGCCGCCCCGGCGAAGGCCCCTGCCGCCGGGTGGGTTACCGGCCCGATCGGCGAGAACCCGGGCAGCAGGAAGAGCAATCCGACCGTGCCCCCCGCCAGCGTGTCGGTGCGCTCGACGACGTAGGCGGTGCAGGGCGGGCCGGCGTCGAAGGCGTATCCCTCCCACTCGACCATGCCGCCCCCGGCGGGCGCCGCTCCCGCCGCCCCTCGCCCGGGGTCGTTGGTCTGCGGGTGGGGCCGGCCCGACGGCGTGGCGGCCGCGGCCCCCTGCTCCGCGGCGCCAGCCGGGAGCGGCAGCAACGACAGGGCCGCGAGTCCGAATGCGCGACGGTTCATGACGACTCCTCCTGCCCGATCGGATGCTGCGGCCGGTAGGGCGCCGGTCCCTGCGCGACGTAGGACGGCCGGCAGAGATCGACCTCCCGCTGCAGTCGCTCGATCGTCCGCTGCATCTCCTCCACCCGGTGCTGCTGCGCCGAGTTCAGCGCCCGCCACATCACCAGGATCGCCGGGATGGCGACCGCCACCAGGCCAGTGCTCCCGATCACCAGGTTCTCGATCCGGTCCAGTTCCTGCGAGACCGACTGCGCCAGCACCCAACCGGCCAGCGGCAGCGCACCCAGCGCGATCGCAGCGATCCCCGGGCTCATGCCGTCCCTCCCCGCTCCTCGCCGCGGATCGCCTGCCCCGCCGGCGCAACCCCGAGCGTCCCGGCCCCCTGCTCCCGGGCCGCCTCCGCCGCGAGCGCCGCCTCGAGGTCGAGCACCGCCGTCCGCACCCAGTCCGCCAGCACCCGCTCGACCGCGTCGGGATCCGGATGCGCGATCCCCTCCCGGCGGGAGAACGCCTCGATCACCCGGCGCTCCTCCTCGCCCTCCGCCACCGTCACGCAGAACGTCGCCATCCCCTCGTCCTTTCTCCTAGACCGTCATGCACACCGCGTAGACCGTGATCGTCTCCGTCGCGGCCGCCGTGTTCTGGGCGCCGCACCGCCAGCGCGTGGGCGTGCCCGAACTCCCGTCGGCGGCGTTCGCCGGCCACGAGAGAAAGAGCGGCGCGCGGCCGCCGCCGCTGTAGCACCCGCCGCCGGTCGCCACCTCCCCGGCGAGGCAGGAGACCGAGCCCTGGGTGAACTGCCCGGCCGGGTTGGCGAAGGCGGCGCTGCGGATGGTGACCGCGGGAACCGTCATCAGGGTCCCGCTCGCCGCCGGCAGGGTGACGGTGACCGCGGCCGCCGCCGAGGCGTGCGGCAGCACCGTCGTGGTCGCGGTCGCCGAGTTGGCCGCGTTGCGCGACTGCAGCGCCAGCCGCGACCGCGCGCTCGCCACCTGCCCGGCCAGCAGCGACAGCGTCTCGAAGCTCGCGCTCCCGGTCAGCAGGGCCAGCGCCGCGCCAACGAACCCGCCCGCGCCGTTCGATGTCTGGACCGCCTGCGCCGGCCCGGTCGACCCGGGACCGGCCGGGCCAACCGGACCGGTCTCTCCCTGCGGCCCGGCGGCGCCCTGCGGTCCCGTCTCCCCGGCCGGGCCGGTCTCGCCAATCCCCCCGATTCCCCCGATCCCACCCGAGAGCACCGTTTCCTCCACCGCCACGATGGCGTCGACCAGCACCCGGTGATGGGTCGGTCCGGGCAACTGGCTGACCTCCGTCCCCGGCGGATGGGCTGCGGCGAGTTCGCCGCCGTCCTCGCGGAACGCCCCCCGAACGCACCCGGTGAAGCTGTCCGGGGTGGTGCCCGCGTAGCTCGCCCACTCCGACCCGGCCTCGCCGCGCAACTGCAGCAGCCCGGACGGCGCGAACCCGGCGGTCGTCTCCACCAGCAGCGTGGCGTCCGCCGCCGCCGCGGGCTGCCGCAGCACCGTCCAGGCCCAGGTCGCGGGCCGCAGCAGCGACTCCTGGTCGTCCAGCCCGCCCGGGAACCGCGTGTACCCGATGCCATTCCCGTTCTCGCTCACAGCTCCACCGTCCCGATGGTCTTGCCGGCGTTGTCCTTCACCGCGTACCTCCCCCGCTTCGCGTAGGCGCCGAGGTCGGTCCGCTTCGCGTAGCGGTCGAGATCGGTCAGCTTCGCGTAGGCGTCCAGCGCGCTCTTCTTCGCGTAGGGCTCGAGGTCGGTCTTGCGCGCGTACTGGTCGTGGGCGTGGGTCTCGGGGGCGTAGGTCTCGGCGAGTTTTCCCTTCGTCACCGCCCGCTCCCGGATGTTGCCGGTGTCCACCGCGTTCGCCGCCAGCTTGCCGCCGGTCACCGCGTCGTCCCGAAGGTGCCCGGTGTCCACCGCGCCGGAGGCCAGCTTGTCCCCGGTCACCGCGTTGCCCGAGAGTTGCCGGGTGTCGACCGCGCCGTCCCGCAGGCGGTCCCCGGCCAGCGTCCCCGGCTCCACCTGCGGGTTCCCGATCGCGCCGTCGGCGACGTGCTCCCGCCCGATCTCCTTCGTCGCCAGGTGCTCCCCCCGCACCCGCCGCCCGCTCCGCCCGCTCTCGATCCCCCCGGTCACCACGTACTCCCCGGCCCGGTTCGGCGACAGCAGCACCCGGTCGCCCCGCTCGTAGCCCTGCCCCGCCTTGCGCGGGAACGGGATGGTCCGCGCATCCTCCTCGTCGTCGACGTGCACCGTCGGGCGGCCGTCGCCGTCCACCCCGGTCACGGTGCCCATCACCGGCAACCGCCCGTCGAGGGCCTCCTCGACCAGATCCCGGATCAGGGCGATCAGCCCCTCGTGCGCCGCCGCCGGCCTCGCTCCCGCTCTCACCGGACGATCCCCTCCAGCCCGTCGACCCGGCCGAGCGCGAGCTCCATGACCGCGTCCGACGGCGTGAACCCCCACCGCACCCGCTGCACCGCCCACTGCCCACTGGCGGCGGGGACGCCGTCGCGGTCCCAGACCGCGAGCCCGACCGTCTCGTGCAGCAGGTCGAGATCGGGCTCCGGCAGCACCCGCACCGTGGCGGTCCCGGTCCGCAGGCTCAGCTGCTCGGCGAGCGCCTGCGCCACCTCGCTGGCCGCCGCGTCGTCCTCCACCAGCCGGCCCCGGATGCGGCGGCTGCGGCGGCGCCCGTTGCCGGTCCAGACCGCGCGCGGGTTGTCGCCGTCCCGGATCTGGAACCGCCGCTGGATGCGCCCGCCCTCCGGCCGGTCGTTGACCAGCACCGCCTCGTCCTCCAGCCGGTCGGCCCGGGGGGTGGTGTCCACGACGCCGATGACGTCCCCGGTCATGCCCCGGCTGAACGGGCGGGCCCCGGCCTCGAGCTCGCGCCCGGGCGGCAGGTTGGCCACATAGGTGCGGACCGGGGCGCGGTCGGCCAACCGGTGGTACACGCCGTCGGCGCCCTCCCGGCCGAGCCGCCGGGACGCGATCGCTCCCTCCGCGGTCGAGTACAGCGGGGTGCACCCGGCCCCCAGCAGCACCTCGTTGGCGAGGTCGAGCCGGGAGGTGTCGCGCGGCCATTCGACATCCTTGCGGAAGGCGCGGTCGACGTCGGGAATGGAGAGCCGCCGGGCCGGGTTGGGCGCCAGCCCGAGATCCTCGGGATCGGTGCGGTCGCCCCCGGCCCCGCCGGCGAGCACCGCGTTGCGCAGGATGCGGCGCACCACGTCGGTCTTGCGCATCCCCGCCCGGGCCCGCACCGGCAGCGCGAACTCCTGCGCCCCGAGCAGCCAGAGCGGATCGACCGCCCGCAACTCGACCACCGGGCCGCTCTCCGCCCGCGCCTGCGGGGAGTCGAGCACGAGATAGAGCCCGAGCTGCCCCTCGCTGACCGACCCGTCCGGGTAGGCGACCGACAGCCACGGGGCCACCCAGTCGAGGTAGGGCCGCAGCCGGGCCCAGCCCTCCCCGGCCAGCCGGCAGTCGAGGCTCCAGGTCAGCTCGCGCCCGGGATCGGCGTCGACCGCCCCGGAGAGCACCCAGTCCGAGAGATCCTCCTGCCAGCGGTTGTCCCAGGTCGCCCGGTAGAGCCGGGCCGAGACGCGGACCACCCCGCCCCGTCCGCTGCCGGCCAGCCGCATCGGGCGGCTCTGCCGCCAGCTCGGGCTCTGGTTGGCCGGACCCAGCCAGATCCCGCCGGGCGGGCCCATCGCCCCGCAGCAGAATGCGGTCGCCTCCGTCCCCTCCTCCACCTGCGCCCCGTCCAGCAGGACGGACGCCGCGCCGGTGGAGAGCACCTGCAACTCCAGCCGGTGCAGGCGCTTCCCGGCCGAGGTGACGATGGGTTCGGTCTCCAGCGTCCGCCAGGCGCCGCCGACCGTGAGGGTCCGCTCCGGGCCGGTCTCGACGGTTCCGTCGGCATGGAAGGCGGCCAGCCGCACGCGGACGGCGGGCGTCCCGGAGACCGCCTTGGCCCGGATGGAGCCGGTCCACCGCCGCTCGTCCGTCGTGTTGATGCCGCCGACGGTGGAGACGGCGACGGTCTGCCCGGCGGCGGTGAAGACGGCGCGGGCGCTGGCGTCGCCCCACCAGGCAGCGGCGGTCTCGGGCGAGAGCGCGGCCCCGGCGGCGGTCCAGCCGAGCCCGCGGGAGGTCCCGTTGCCGGTGACGAGTTCGTAGCCCGGGTCGAGCACGTAGTTGACGGTCCCCGGGATGTCGAACGGCCCGGCGGGCAGCAGGTCGGGCAGGGAGAGCAGCAGGAAGCCGCTCGCGGAGAAGACCGCGGTGGAGGTCCCCCGCATGGGCCAGGGCACCAGCATCCGGCCTGCCGCGGAGGCGATCGAGAGGACCGGCGCGGCGGACAGCGCCTGGTCGCGGCCGAGCCAGGGGACGGAAGCCCCGAAGGCGGCCGCGGCCGAGCCCTGGACGGGCGCCGCGAAGCCCACCGCGCCGGAGGCGGCGAACGCGGCTGTCGCGCCGCCCGAGAGCACGGCCGCCAGCGAGAGCGTCGAGGGCGGGGCCGAGAACGCGGCGCGCGCCACCGCCGGGCGATCGACCGTGCCCAGCAGCGGGAACTGGCCCAGTTGCGCGGGCGGAGCGGCGAACGCGGCCGCCGCCAGTCCCCCGCCGGAGAGGAACTCCGCCCGCCGCGCGCCGCCGATGACCAGGAAGGCCGTCCGCTCGGCGACCGCGTCCACACTGCCGAACACGAGCGAGCCGCCGTACTCCGCGAACGCGGCCTCGGCCCGGACCGGAGCGGTCACCATCCCAGGGGAGCCGCTCGCCGGTCCCGGGCGGATATAGGCCGACGTCGAGACCAGCGCCGCCGAAACCGCGGTGGCCGCCCCGCTCCGGTCGGACGCCGCCGCCGACCCCGCCCCGGCCGGACTCACCCCGTCGTCCGCGGAGAACCCGATCCCGATCGCGACGCTCTCCACGGCCGCGGTCGTCAGCGTCCCCCGCCCGCCCGCGGCCAGCAGCGCCAGCGGCCGCCAGGTGACCCCCGACAACGTCGCGGCGCCGGGCGCGGCCGGCCGGGCCAGCGTGCCGGTCAGCCCGACGAGATCGGGACCGCCCAGCAGCAGGATCTGCGCGCCGAAGCCGCCCCCGGGAGCGGCGGTCGTCTGTCGCAGCGCCAGTCCGTCCGCGGTGAACCCGGTCACCTGCGCCTGCGCCAGCACCTTGCCCGCGCCGTCCATGCAGGTGACCGCGCTGCCGGAGACGAGCCGCGTCCCGGCCAGCGTCGGGTCGGCCCCGGCCGCCGAGAAGGCGGCCAGTCCCCACTGCGCGGTGACCGAGGCCGCCGCCGCCGCCGCGATCCCCTGGTGCGCCCCGCCCGGCTGGAAGGGCAGCAGGAGGGCCAGCTTCGGCGCGAACGGCGCCCCGGCGAGGGTGAACGCCCCGGTCGCGGTGGGCAGGTTGACCCGCGCCGCCCAGGCCAGCGCGTCGCCGCCGATGGCGAGGAAGGCGAACTGCTCGGTCCCCCCGTCGTTCAGGGTCCAGGTCAGCTCGAAGCCGCCGTCGTACACCCGCGAGAGCGCCGCCGTCGCGCTCGCCTGCCCGGTCGTGGCGGCCAGCGCCGAGGGCACCGCCAGGGCGTTGACCGGGCCGCCGGCGGCGTCCCCCGCCTGCGCCCCGTCGCGCGACGCCCCGGTCCGGCCCAGCGTCTGCAGCGCCCCGGCGGGACCGGCCACGAGGAACGCCGCCGTTCCCCGGATCGACGGGCGGCTCGCCGCGGCCGAGGTCGCGCCGAAGCCGGCCACGACGACCGCGGCGGGCCGCAGCCCGGGCGTGGCCACCTGCTGCGCCCCGGTAACGGCGCGTTTCGTGAAGACGCCGGCGAAGGTTCCGACCGCCATCGCCTAGGCCAGTTGCACCGTCAGGCTGGCCGCCTGGAAGGTGGGTTTGCCGTCGCCGGCCACGACCGGGCGCGGGCTGGCCAGCGCGCCGGTGAAGAGCAGGTTGCCGCCGGAGGCCGCGTCCCAGAGCGCGAAGTGGGTCAGGTTCGCCCGCGCCGCCCAGTCGCCCGACGGCTGCGGGAACTCGACCTGGGCCGCGTTGGTGACCTGCCAGGCCGTCCCGCCGGTCACCTGCGAACCGGTCCAGTTCCCGGTGGCGGCCCGGGCGTACCCGCTGCCCGCCGCCACCTCGGTGGCCTGCCAGGCAGGCGCCGTTTCCGCCGCCGGCGCGCTGGCGTGCAGGCTGACCCAGATGCCGGCCGGACGCGGCAGCGCCGCGTTGCCCCCCACGTTGAACAGGTACTCGATGACCGCCTTCTCGACGTAGTCGCTCGCCGCGCTCATGACAGATCCACCCCTTCCTCGAAGTCGAACTCCCGCAGCGAGAGCTCGACCGCCAGCGTGCCCGCCGCCGGGCGCCGCGACCATGCGAACGACTCGATGACCGCGAAGGCCCGGTCCGCCTCGGTCCGCAGGCAGACCGCCCCGCCCTCGCGCACCACCGCCTCGATGGCCTGCAGGTGCGGCACGGCCCCGATTCCCTCGCGCGGGTGCAGCGTCAGCCGGATGTCCCACACCCGGCTCCCGCCCGCCCCCGGCAGCGAGAGCAGGCTCGGCCGCCCCTCGCTGCCCCAGGTCGAGAACGCCGCCGTCTCCCGCTCGAACCGGCAGGCGAGCCCGTCGGAGAGCACCGCCAGCGGGAAGCGCAGCCGCGCCCCGTCGGCGACGCTCGACACCGTGGGCACCGTCAACCGGTTCCGCGCCGCGGTCAGCGCCGCCTCGGCCGCCTCCGTCTCCACCCCGTTGCCGGAGGAGAGATCGACGGCGGTGACCCGGTAGACCAGCGGCAGGTTGCCGGGGGCGCAGGCGTCCCACCACCCGGCCTGCGCCTGGTCCGCGATCCGCGCCAGCACCACCCAGCCGCCGTCCCCGGACCGGCGCCGCAGCAGGTAGCCCCCGAACCGGTTCGGCGGGATGGCCGAGGGCGTCCACGCCAGCCGGATCGCCGACGGCTCCAGGTCGAACGGGAGCCGTTCCGGCGTCGCCGTGAAGCCGCTCACCGCCGGGAACCCGGACGGGAACCGGACCTCGAACCGCGTCTCCGCGCTCCGCCCGTCGCGTCCCCCGCCCCAGACCTCCACCTCCAGTCCATACCGCCCTCCCTGCTCGATCCAGCCCGCCGGCATCCGCCAGCGGC
>JBJTKE010000075.1:0-4273 GCA_046096285.1 Chloroflexota bacterium | reverse complement strand
GTGATGCTGCTGGGCCGCCAGGACGCGGCCCCCCCGTTGGCCAACATCCCGGCCGAGTGCACCCGCATTCTCGGCTGTTGAGCGGGGGGCCGGCGCGACCCCGCCCCGGGGGCGCGCCGGCCTGCTCCCGGCCGCTTGCGCTCATCCGAGGGACGATCCCCACGTGCCGAACCTGTCCACCGCCGCCGACGCGCCCGCCAGCATCCCGCCATCCCCGCACGCGATCCCGCCTCCGGCCAGGGTCATGACCGCGGCCGCGGGCGTGGCTGGGACGCGCTGCCGTGGCTGCTCGTGGCCCCGATGGTGGCCGGACTGGCGGTGTTCGCCCTCTACCCGCTGGTCTATCTCGTCTTCCTGTCGGCGTCGAAATCGCTGCTCGGCAAGACCTTCCAGGAGTGGGTCGGCTGGGAGAACTTCCAGCGCTCCCTCGCCGATACCGTCTTCACCGATTCGCTGGTCCGCTCGGCCGTCTTCGCCATCTCGGTCTCGCTGTTCGAACTCGTGTTCGGCGTCGCCATCGCCCTGCTGCTGCTCGGCTTCGTCCGCAGCGGGAGCCTGTGGCGGACCCTCATCCTGCTGCCCCTGATGACGCCGCCCATCGTGGTGGCCAACGCCTGGAAACTGATCCTGAACCCGACCGGCGGCCTCCTGCACGGCTTCCTGCTCGACCTCGGGGTGATCGACAAACCGGTCTCCTATCTCGGCGCCAGTCCCTGGGCATTTCTCTCGATCGCCATCGCCGACGCCTGGCAGTGGACGCCCTTCGTGGCGATCCTCGCCTTCGCCGCCCTGCTGGTGCTGCCGGTGGAGACCCTCGAGGCCGCGCGCGTCGATGGCGCGTCCGACTGGCGGTCGTTCTGGTCGATCACCCTGCCGATGCTCGGCCCGGCGCTGGCCTCGATCTTCCTGCTGAAGGCGATCATTGCCTTCAAGACCTTCGACCTCGTCTATTCGCTGACCTTCGGCGGGCCCGGGTTCGACACCAACATGGCCTCCTTCCAGATTTTCCGGGTCGCCTTCCGCGAGTTCGACGTGGGGTACGGCGCGGCCCAGACGATCATCTTCGGCGTGCTGGTCGGTCTCGCCACCCTGCCCATCGTCCTCATCCGCGACCGCCTCGTGGAGAAGGCGGCATGACCCGGCGACGACTTGGCGGCTTCGCCCGCGGCATCGCGCTCGCGCTGGTCATCGGGTTCTTCCTGTTGCCGATGGTGGTGCTCGCGCTCACCTCGGTCAAGACGAAGGACGACGTCCTGTCCGGCAACTTCCTCCCGGCGGCCTACCACTGGGAGAACTGGCCGGATGCCTTCGGCCGGGTCCCGATCGCGCAATTCATCGGCAACTCGATGCTGGCCGCCGCCGGGGGCACCCTGCTGACGCTCCTGCTTGCGGTTCCGGCCACCTACGCGATGGTCCGCTACCGCACCGGCGGCAAGGCGTTGTACTCGCTGGTGCTGTCGTCCTACACCGCGCCGCCGGTGGTCGCCCTGCTGCCGATTTTCTTCGCGCTGCGGTTCGCCAACCTGATCGACAGCGTGGCCGGGCTCGCCATCGTCTACGGGCTGATGAACGTGCCGGCCGCCGTCTGGCTGCTGGATTCGTTCGTCCGCGGCGTTCCCCGCGAGATCGAGGAAGCGGCATGGGTCGACGGCGCGAGCCGGCTCGGGGCTCTCGTCCGCATGGTGCTGCCGCTGATCATGCCGGGCATCGCGGCCGCCGCCGTGATCTGCGCGATCCTCTGCTACAACGAACTGCTGTTCGCGCTGACCTTCACCTACGGGCCACGGTCGCAGACCCTGCCGGTCGGCCTGGCGCTGTTCCAGGGGGATCGCCTCGTCAACTACGGGCAGATCGCCGCCGCCTCGCTGACGGGCATCGTGCCCGTCTACCTGCTGGCGCTCGTCGGGCAGCGCTGGCTCGTGGGCGGCCTCACCCACGGGGCGGTGAAGTGAGCGGCGGCGCGGCGGTCCGCACCCACAGCGCGCACTGGGGCGCAGTCGATGCCATCGTGGGCGAGGACGGGATTGCGGAAAGCCGCCCGTTCGCGGGCGATCCCGTTCCGTCGCCGCTGCTCGGCAACATCGCGAGTTCGCTGAGGTCGTCGTCCCGCGTGGCGGAGCCGAAGGTCCGCTCGGGCTGTCTGGAGCGCGGACCCGGTCCGGACGCCCGGCGCGGCGCGGAGCCCTTCGTGGCGGTCGGCTGGGATGCGGCGCTCGCGTTGCTGGCGGCGGAGTACCGCCGGGTGTACGGCGAGTTCGGCCCCGGCGCCGTCTACGGCGGGTCCTACGGCTGGGCGAGCGCCGGCCGCTTCCACCATGCCCAGAGCCAGATCCACCGCTTCCTCAACGCCCTCGGCGGCTACGTGCGCTCGGTCGACAACTACAGCTTCGCCGCCGGCGACGTGATCCTCCGCCGGGTCGCGGCGCCGGCCTACACCTTCGCCCAGCGGGCCACCGGGTGGGAGTCGGTCGCCGAAAGCACCGGATTGCTGGTCGCCTTCGGCGGGCTTTCGATGAAAAACATCGGGGTCAGCCCGGGCGGGGCATCGTCGCACCGGGCCTCCGGCTTCCTCCGGCAGGCGGTCGGGCGCGGCATGGAAGTCGTCAGCATCAGCCCGGTGCGGGACGATGCGGCGGACTGGCTCGGCGCGGAGTGGATCGCGCCCGTGCCGGGAACCGACGTCGCGCTGATGCTCGGCGCGGCCTACGTGCTGCTCGACGAGGGACTGCACGACCGGGACTTCCTCGACCGCTGTTGCGCGGGCGTACCCGAGTTCACCGCCTACGTTCAGGGCCGCGCCGACGGCGTGCCGAAAACGCCAGCATGGGCCGAGGCGATCTGCGGCATCCCGGCGGAGCGGATCGCCGCGCTCGCCCGCCGGATGGCGGGATCGCGCACGCTGATCAACGTCAACTGGTCGTTGCAACGGTCCCAGCACGGGGAGCAGCCGCCGTGGATGGGCCTCGCGCTGGCCTCCCTGCTCGGCCAGGTGGGCCTGCCGGGGGGAGGGTTCGGTTTCAGCTACGGCTCCATGGCGCAGGTCGGCGAGCCGCCGGTGCGGGGCCGCCTGCCGGTGCTCTCGCAGCTCGAAAACCCGGTGCCCGACTTCATCCCGGTCGCCCGCGTGGCGGACATGCTGCTGGGCCCCGGCGAGCCCTTCCGCTACGACGGTCGGGACCTGGTCTACCCGGACATCCGGCTCGTGACCTGGGCGGGCGGCAACCCGTTCCATCACCACCAGGACCTCGGCAGGCTGCGCCGCGCCTTCGCCCGGCCCGAGACCATCGTGGTCCACGATCCCTTCTGGACCGCCACCGCCCGGCACGCCGACATCGTGCTGCCGTCCACCGTCTCCCTCGAGCGGGACGATATTGGCGCGGCCAGCAACGACCGCTTCCTCACCGCGATGCAGCAGGCCGCGCTCCCGTTCGCCCGCGCCCGCAACGACTACGAGACGCTCTCCGAGGTCGCCGCCGCGCTCGGCGCGGGGGACCGCTTCACTGAAGGCCGGACCGCCGCCGAATGGGTCCGGTTCCTGTACGACGAGTGGCGGGAGGCGCGGATCGCCCGGGACGTGCCGACCCCCGGATTCGAGGAGTTCTGGGCGCTTGGCAGGCTCGAACTCGAGCGGGAGGAGGGACAGGTCCTGTTCGCCGGGTTCCGTGCCGATCCCGCCGCCCACCCGCTCGACACCCCGAGCGGCAGGATCGAACTCCACTCCGCGCAGATCGCCGCGCTCGGCCTGGACGACTGCCCCGGCCACCCAACCTGGTTGGACAAGCGCGCGCTGCCGTCGTCCGCCGACGCCGCGCGGCATCCGCTGGTGCTGGTCGCCAACAACCCGCGCACCCGGCTCCACAGCCAACTCGATTGCGGCGATTTCAGCCGGTCCTCGAAGATCCGGGACCGCGAGCCGGCGCGCCTCAACCCGGACGACGCGGCGCGGCGCGGCATCCGCGGCGGGGACGTGATCCGGGTCTTCAACGACCGCGGCTCCTGCCTCGCCGGCGCGGTGCTGGACGACGCCGTGCGGCCGGGCGTCATCCAGCTCTCCACCGGGGCGTGGTATGACCCGCTGGACCCGGCGGACCCCGGCAGCATGTGCGTTCACGGCAACCCGAACGTGCTCACCTCGGATGACGGAGACTACCGGCTGAGCCAGGGATGCTCCGGCCAGCACGCCCTGGTGGAGGCCGAGCCCTGGACGGCGCCGTTGCCGCCGGTGCGGGCGTTCCTGCCGCCCCCGGCGGCGGGCGGCCGGGCAGGGGAGGGG
>JBJTKE010000074.1:0-2377 GCA_046096285.1 Chloroflexota bacterium | reverse complement strand
CCCGGGAACCGGTCCAGCGCGCGCATCCAGACGCCTTCCGGCAAGACCTCGTTGGCGAGTTGCATCGCGAAAACCAGCGCCGCCAGTGCGGGCGCTGCGCGGCTTCCTGATTGCCGCGTTCCGGCCGGTGGCGTTGCTCGCGCTGGGCGCGGTGGCGGTGGCGGCGTGGTTGCCGCAAACGGCCTGGTGGTGGGGGCTGCTGGCGCTCGCGGCCGCGCCCGTGGCCGGGCTGCAGGCGTGGTTCGCGCGGAGGGATACCGGGGTTGCGGTGACCGGCGGCCGGCTCCTGCTGCGCGAGGGGGGGCTGACCCGGACGCTGACCGTGACCCGCCCGGAACGCGTCCAATGGCGGCGCCTGGAGGCCACGGCGCTGATGCGGCGCGGCGGGTTGGCGGATCTGTCGGCGGGCATCGCCCGCGGGCGGCGGGGCGGCGAGCGGACCGCGCGGTTCCTCGCGGCGGACGATGCCGCGCGGCTGGTAGCGCAGCTTGCGGACGCCCACCGCCCGCCGCGGGACCACGGGTACACTTCAGGGCATGAGGCTGCGCCGGAGGCGGCGCGCGAACGGAAAAGGATTCCTGCCGATGAGCGAGGTGACGCGGGAGCAGGTGCTGGAGGCGCTGTCCGGGGTGATGGAGCCAGAGGTGCTTCGCCCGCTGCCCGACCTGAAGATGATCCAGGACGTGCGGATCGCGGACGGAACGGTGGCGCTGACGGTGGAACTGCTCTACCCGACGGCGCCGTACCGGGATGACCTGGAAGCGGCGGTGCGGTCGGCGGTGGAGGCGCTGCCTGGGGTGAGCGGCGCCACGGTGGAGTGGGTCCACCGGGTGCGGTCGAGCGGGAAGGGCAAGGCCGACGCGCAGCCGATCCAGGGCGTGAAGAACACGGTGGCGGTGGCCTCGGGCAAGGGGGGCGTCGGCAAGAGCACGGTGGCGGCGAACCTGGCCATCGCGCTGGCGCGGACGGGGGCGCAGGTCGGCCTGCTCGACGCGGACGTGTACGGCCCGTCGATGCCGCTGATGATGGGGTCGAGCGCCAAGCCGGCGGTGAACAACGGGAAGATCGTGCCGCTGGAGGCGCATGGCGTCAAGGTGATGTCGATCGGCTTCCTGCTCGACCCGAACAAGGCGCTGATCTGGCGCGGGCCGCTGGTGGCGCAGTTGATCAACCAGTTCCTGAACGACGTGCTGTGGGGCGAACTGGATTACCTGATCATCGACCTGCCGCCGGGAACGGGCGACGTGCAACTGACGCTGGTGCAGAAGATCCCGATCGCGGGAGCGGTGATCGTGACCACGCCGCAAGAGGTGGCGGTGATCGACGCCGTGAAGGGCCTGCGGATGTTCGAGGAGGTCAAGACGCCGGTCATCGGGATCATCGAGAACATGAGCGGGTTCATCTGCCCGTGCTGCGGGGAGAAAACGGCCATCTTCGACGAGGGTGGCGGGCAGCGGACGGCGGACGCCCACGGCGTGCCGCTGCTGGGCGAAATCCCGATCGAACCCGCGGTCCGCGCTGGCGGTGACCAGGGCATCCCGGTGGTGGTGGGCCATCCGGAGTCGGCCTCGGCGCAGGCGTTCCGGCAACTGGCGGACCGGGTGGCGGCAACGCTCGCCAAGGACGCGCTGGCGAAGCCGCGGAAGGCGACGATCAAGCTGATGTCGCGGTAGGGACAGCGCGGCGGGGAGAAACAGGTACGGCCCGGGCGGATCACCGCCCGGGCCGTTTTGGCGCCTCTCGCCGGGGCTAGCCGCGGAGCTGGGCGGTGGCCCGCCGCTCGCGGCCGTTCTTGCCGTAGACGAGAGAGCGGGCGGTTTCGGCGGCGGCCATCAGTTCGTGGCGCTCCTTCTCGGGGAGTTCGAGGCCCACGAACAACCTGCGGACGGTGGAAGGCCGCGGGGACAGATTGATCCCCCGTTCCAGATCGCTGATGCAGCGGACGCTGATGCCGGTCTTGGCGGCCAGCTCCTGCTGGGTCAGGCCAACTTCCGTGCGGAACTGGCGAAGGTAAGGTCCGAACTCTCCGTTCATCTGTGCCGCTCCATCGTGGCGACGACCCCGATCCCCCCTCCTGTGGCCTTCAGTCGGGAACTCGTCATCGTTTAGACGTATTCTGATAGTACATCATAGAGCGCGAAGAATCTACTCCCACCTGAGAGATTCTTTATTTTCCATGACTGCACAGAAGACGGCTCGATACCACAGTGAAGGCCTGGGGGGCGTCCCGGGCAGTGGCCGAGGCCGGGATGGTCAATCGGCGGCGGCGGGGTTGGGGTTGTTGCGTTCGCCGGCGGTGAAGGGGTTGTTCCAGCCGGGTTGGCCGGCCCCGTGGAACCGGTCGGGGCGGAACGGTTCGAGATCGTAGCCGGTCGGG
>JBJTKE010000073.1:0-3834 GCA_046096285.1 Chloroflexota bacterium | reverse complement strand
CCGCGGTCGCCGTCGCCGGCAAGAGCCTCGTGTGCCTCGCTGGCGACTGCGTCACGCCGTTCGAGTTGTTCACCTGCAAACCCGACGGCTCAGGCTGGCGGCCCCTGACCGGTCACAACGACGCATTCCTGGCCGAAACCGCCCTCTCCCCGGCCGAGGAGATCCTCTTTCCCAGCGCCGCCGGAGACCGCGAGATCCAGGGCTGGCTGCTGCGCCCGCCGGGCTTCGATCCGGCCGTCAGGTATCCGGTCATCGTCCAGATTCACGGCGGCCCCCATGCCATGTACGGCCATGCGCCGTTCCACGAGATGCAACTGATGGCCGCCCGCGGCTACGTGGTGCTTTTCACCAACCCGCGCGGCTCCGCCGGCTATGGGCAGGAGTTCGCGGCCTGCACCCGCGCCCGCTGGGGCGAGTCGGACATGCCCGACATCATGGGCGCGGTGGACGCCGTCTCCGCCCTCCCCGGCGTCGATCCCGCCCGGATCGGGGTGACCGGCGGTTCCTACGGCGGCTACCTGACCAACTGGCTCGTCGGCCACACCAACCGCTTCAAGGCCGCCGCCACCCAGCGCTGCGTCGCCAACTTCCACTCGATGTACGGCACCAGCGACATCGGCTTCGATTTCGGCGAGTACGAGTTCGGCGGCAACCCCTGGGACGACGCGGCCCTCCTGCTGAAGCACTCCCCGATCTCCTGCGCCCATCGCATCGAAACGCCGCTCCTCATCGTTCACAACGAGGCCGACCTGCGCTGCCCGATCGAGCAGGCCGAGCAACTCTTCGTGGCCCTCAAACGGCTCGGCCGGGATACCCGCTTCGTCCGCATCCCGGACGAGGATCACAACCTCTCCCGCACCGGCACGCCGAGCAGGCGTCTGGCCCGGCTCCATCACCTGCTCTCCTGGTTCGACGCCCACCTCTAGACCCGTCCCAGCCCCCGGAGAACCGCTCATGGTGATCGCGACCTCGATCCACGACCTCGCCGACCGGTTGCTCGCCCGTGTCCGCGCCGTCTACGCCGAATCCGGCGCGGCCACCATCGGCGCGGGACCCATGCGGGACGCCTTCCGGCGCTTCGGCGGCGAGGCCCGCTCGGCCCGCATCCCGCTCGAGGATGCGATGGCCGCCGCCATCGACGTCTTCCAGGGCGCGTTGCATCGCATCAGCCCCGGCGGCGCGGATGCCTCGGTGACCCTCGCCGCGGGGGTCGCGTTCGCCGCCGTCGCCGAGGGCTACGAGGCCGCGCAGGACCCCCTCGGTGACCCGGACGCCGCCCTCCGCGACGCGCCGATGGCCTGGCTCGAGGCCCTCCACCGGATCAACCGCACCGCCACCGCCAGCCTCGACCTGCCGAGCCGCCTCGAAGCCTGCGTCCGGGTCGTCGCCGAGACGACCGGCGCCGATGCCTGCGCCCTCGTCCTGTACGACGAAGGCACCGGTACGCTGTCGCTGCGCGCCGCGGTCGGCCTCAACCCCTCCGCCGTCGGCACCGTCGCCGGAAGACCGGGCCAGGGCATCACCGGCCACGCGGCCAGCGAGCGCGCGGTCATCATCGCGCCCGACGCCCGCAGGCACCCCTCCTACATCGCGATGCCGAGCACTGGCGAGGATCTCTACATCTCGCAGGTGTCGGTTCCCCTGCTGGTCGGCCGCGGCGATGCATCCGACCGTCTGGTCGGCGTGCTCAACATCTTTACCGTTGAGCCCCACGAGTACCCGCCCGACGAGATCGCGTTCCTCGAAACGATGGCCGGCGAACTCGCCATCAGCATAGAAAACGCCCGGCTCTACAGCCAGACCGACGCCCGCCTTCAGCAGAAGATCGCCGAACTCGGCACCCTGCAGCGGGTCTCCCACACCATCGCCTCCAATCTCGATCTCGCCGACGTGCTCCGCTCCATCGCCGAACAGGCGGTGCAACTGGTCAACGTCGAATCGGCCGCCATCTTCCGGTTGCCCGCCCGCCGCGGCGGCGCAGCGGCCGGCCCCACCATCGAGTACCGGGTCGGCCGACTCCGCGAGGCGGTCGACGAGCAGAGCCGGGACGCGGCCATCACCGCGGTCGTCCAGTCCGGGGAGCCCGGCTCCGTCGACCTCGAATACACCGACGGATCGGCGCGCCTCTTCTGCATTCCCCTCCGCTCCGCCCGGGAAACGCTCGGGGCGCTCTGCCTGCGGCTCTCCCCGGACTCGGAGCTTTCCGAGGACCAGATGAGCCTGCTGCAGGCCTTCTCCGACGCCGCCACCCTGGCCATCGAAAACGCGACCCACTACCAGGAGGCCCTCCAGGCCTACGTCACCGCCTCGGCCCTGCTCCAGGAGATGCATCACCGCGTCCGCAACAACCTTCAGACCGTGGCCGCGCTGCTCTCCCTCCAGTTGCGAAAGAACGAGGACGCGCCATGGGCAGGCGCCCTGCGCGAAGCCGTCAGCCGCGTGCAGGCCATCGCCTCCATCCACGACCTGCTCAGCGACGAGAGCCGCCTGGCCGGCACCACCGCCGACATCATCGCCCGCCACGTAGCCGACGAGGCCCACCGCACCCTGATCCCGCCCGGCCTCACCGTCTCCTTCGACATCCCGCCGAGCGACGTGATGCTCCCCTCGAAGCAGGCCACCGTCATGGCGCTGCTGGTCAACGAACTGGTCGCCAACGCCGTCCGCCACGGCTTCGCCGGGCTGGAGACCGGTCACATCTCCATCGTCGCGACCCAGCACCTCGGCATCGCCCGGGTCGTCGTCGAGAACGACGGCAACCAGCCCCCCGCGGGGTTCACCCCCGACATGTCCACCGGGCTCGGGATGCGCATCGTGCAGCGGCTGGTTACCTCGGACCTCGGCGGCGAGTTCACGCTCGAGCGCGCCGGCCTCGGCACCCGCGCCACGATCTCCTTTCCCATCGGCAAGGACACCGGGGAGTAGCCGGGGGGCGCGGGGCTGCGACGCCCAGCCGCTATGCCGACGCCTCGTCCGCCGCGGAAGGCTCCTCCATCAGTTCGCCACGCTGCCACGCGGCCCGCGCCATCGCATGCGCCGCGACTGGCGTGGTGAGCAGCAGCAGCACCGCGACCAGCAGCCCGCGGGCGGCGATGCCTGGCGAACCGGTCGCCGCAGACGCCAGCGCGATGACCGCGGTCCCCAGCACCGACATCATGCCCGCCGCGTGCAACTTCAGCGCAAGGCCGGGCAGCCGCACCACGCCGATCACGCCGAGGGTCAGCACCAGCATCGCCCCCACCACCAGCGCGTTGCCGAGGGCATCGAGTTGCTGGGTCATCAGAACACCTTCCGGTCGCCGTGCAGCCGCGCCGCCGCGATCGTCCCGATGAACGACAGCAGCGCCAGCGCCAGCGCGGCGTCGACGTAGTACGGTCTGCCCACGGAATCGCTGTACAGGATCAGCAGGGTCGCCAGGCAGAGCGTCGCCGTGTCCAGCAGCAGCAGCCGCGTCATCGTCGATTTTGCGCCGATCATGGCGACCAGCAGCACCGCCAGCAGGACGGCCGCCCAGACCGTGGAGATGACGAACAGTTCCTGCGGCATTCCTCCTCCTCCTCCTCCTAGGGAAAGACGCGCCGCTGCCAGCGCTCGTAAAACGCCTGGATGCCGTCGATCACGGCCTGCGGGTCGCTCGCGTCGATCGCATGGACGATCATCTCCCGCCGCTCGTCGTCCAGATCCACCAGCACCGAGCCCGGCGCCAGCGTCAGCACCACGCCGGAGACCGCGACCCCGCGCGGCGTCCGCGCGCCATAGGGCACCCGCACGACGCCCGCGTTGCCGACCGTCCGCAGCCCGGCGACGCAGGCCGCCACCTGCACGCTGCCCTTC
>JBJTKE010000072.1:0-13964 GCA_046096285.1 Chloroflexota bacterium | reverse complement strand
TCGTCGTACTCGATGGCGAGCAGGTTGGCGTCGGTGGTTTCCCAGGGAAGGTCGTAGGAGGCGAGGCGGTCGCCGCCGAACAGGGCGGCCGTGGCGGGATCGAGGCGGAATCCGGGGACGAGGGCGAGTTGGCCATCCGGGGGCATGTCCACCGGAGCGCCGGACTGCCACTGGGCAAGGCGCAGGGGGCGGCCGGTGCGGTCGTTGGGGATGGCGAGGGTCCCGCCGGTCCCGAAGACGGTGCGGTTCCACTGGTCGCCGCCGCGGCCGGCCATGTCGAGCATCCAGCAGGCGAGCGCGCCGGAGGCGAAGCGGGCGACGCCCACGGTGAGGTCCTCGGCGTCGGCGGGGTGGGACTGGCCGTCCGGGGCGATGCGGCGCTCGTCGACGAGGGCGCCCATGCCACCGACGGTATCGACGGGGCCGAGCAGATATTCGAGGATGTCGCCGTAGTGGACGCCCATGTCGACGGCGATGCCGCCGGACTGCCTGCGGTGGCGCCACGGGGTGATGATGACCTTCTCGCCCCAACCGGAGGAGGATTGCTGGACGAGGTAGGGGCGGCCGATCGCGCCGGCGTCGATGAGGGCCTTCGCGAGGCGGTTGATGGGGTCGCGCCGGTAGTTCTCGGCGACGGAGAGGACGCGGCCGGCCCGTTTCGCGGCGGCGTCGATGGCGATGCCGCCGCGCACGGTGAGGGCGATGGGCTTTTCCACCATGACGTGGAGACCGGCGGCGAAGGCCTCCTCGGCCACCGGCGGGTGGAGGGCGGGCGCGGTGGTCAGGTCGAGGGCGGCGAGGCCGGGGACGGCGGCGAGGGCGGCGGCGAGATCGGGGACCTCGGCGGGGCGGGTCCCGAGCAGGTGCTCCGCGAGATCGGCGAGGGCGGCGGCGCTCGCGGGGATGGGGTCGATGGCGGCGGCGAGGTCGAAGGGGAGCAGGCCGGCGTCTTTCAGGCGGGCGAGGCCGCGGACGTGGCGGCGGCCCATGACGCCGCAGCCGGCGATGGCGAGCGGGATTCGCCTCCCACCAGCCACCGCTCCTGCCGGGGCGGGAGATGGGGCGATGGTCCTGGTGCGTGGCATGGCGTGGCTCCTGAAGTGCGCGTTGACCTCACCCCCCAGCCCCCGCTCCCGGCGCGAGGGAGCGCGGGAGACGCGGGAGGCGCGGGAGCGAACCAGGCGGGACGTGGCGGTGAGAAGCGGCCGGAGCCCCTCTCCCCCGCATGGCGAGCGGGGTTGGGGTGAGGGCGCTCCGGCCCAATGGGCGAGCCGCGTTCATCCGGCCGCGCCGGGGTCGCGGCCGAGGGCGCGGAGGAAGGTGGCGTTGGTTTCGGCGCTGTGGCGGGGGGAAACGTCGCTGCGGGACTGCTCGACGACGACCCAGCCGGGGAAGTTGACGGCCTCGAGGTCGGCGAGGATGGCGGCGAAGTCGATGCCGAGACTCCCCTGCCCCATCTCGACGAACTTGCCGCGCGCCCAGTCCTTCAGATGGATGTAGGAGGTGCGGGAGCGGTACTTCGCGAGGTGGGCGAGCGGGTCCTCGCCGACGAGGGCGATGTGGGAGGCGTCGAGGCAGAGGGTGAGGTCGCGGCTGGCGTCGAGCAGGCGGTCGATCTCCTCCTCCGTTTCGATGGTGCAGGCGACGTGGGGGTGATAGGCGACGTCAACCCCGAGGGCCGCGCCGTGGGCGGCGAGGTCGTCGCAGAAGCGGGCGAGATCGGCGATCTCGGCGTGGGAGGGCGGCCGCCAGCGGAGGCGGTCGCCGCCGACAAGGCCGTAGTGGGCCGCGCCGAGTTCGGCGGCGTAGGCGATCTCGTGCTTCATGCGGACCAACTGGGCGGGATCGGTGGGCATCTTCACGAGGCCGAACAGGGTGGCCGGGCGCAGGCCGTGGCGGGCGAGGGCATCCCGCATGCCGTCGACGGGGCCGAGCCAGCCGAGGTCGTGCCAGAACAACTCGACGCCGCGCCAGCCCGCGCCGCGGATTTCGGAGAAGACGGCCTCGAAATCGGGGGTGGTTCCCCAGTTGATGGTGCTGTAGGCGAACCGCAGCCCGGGCCCCGCCGTGGTCAACGCTCGATCCCTTTCGCGTTCCGCGCGCCGCCCGCCGCGAGGCCATCGATGCTCAGGCCGGGAGGATAGCAGGCGCACCCCGGCGGCGCGGGCGCCCGAACGCGGCAACGGGAAACGCGGCGGGCCGGGGAGCGGAATGCTCCCCGGCCCGGCCATCAGAGGCGGCGTGCCTGCGCCGCGAGAGAGGCGACTATCCGAGCGTTCTGCACAGGCCGCCGTCGCACCCGTTGTTGCTGAAGCAGCAGTCCCGCTCGGTGGTGCAGCCGGTCTGGCCCTGGGCGACGCAGCAGGAGGTGATGCCCCCCTGGGACCCCCCCCGGGTCTGGGGGTTGGCCGGCCAGGTGTACGGCGAGCAGGCTCCAGCGCAGCAGTTGTCGGTGTTGGCGTCGCAGGCCTGCTGCAGTTCCTTGCAGGCGTTGACGCAGACACCCTGCTGGCAGGCGGTGATGCCATCCGCGCCGCCGCAGCAGTGGTTGTCCGCGCTGCAGCCGGAGGCGTTGAGCGGCAGGCAGCAGGTAGTCGCGATGAAGCCCCGGTCCTCGCTGGCGACGCCGCCGCAGATGCCGGCGCAGCAGGCGTTCGTGGACGAACTGCATTCCCGGCCGAGCGCGGTGCATGGGGGCGAGCAAACGCCGCCGAGGCAGACGAGGCCCTGGTTCTTGCGGTTGCAGCAGTCCTTGTCGGACTTGCACTTCTCGGTGCGGCGGGCACAGCGGCAGCGGCCGAGACCGTCCCTGTTTTCCTTGCCCCGCGACAGGTCGCACACGCCGCTGCAGCACTCGCTGGTCTTCCTGCAGGCGCTGTTCTTGCGCTGGCCGCACTGGCTGGACCCGCCCGGCCGGGCGGCGGCGGGCGCGGCTGCGCCGAACAGCGCGGCGGCGGCGGCCCCAAGGCCGGCGCGGCGGCTGGAAGCCCCGCCGAGCAGGCGGGCGATGCGGTCGAACGAAGCCTTGTCCACGATGGTTGCTCCTTTGCCTGCCTGATGATGGCCGGTGAAGTTTGGCTAGCCAAAGATACGGGCATCGGTGAAGCGTTTCAAGCGATGGGCAGCCGCGCCGGTGCGCCCGTGCGCCCGTGCGCCAGCCCGAACGCCGCGTGCCGCACGGCGAAGGCGCGCCGTGCGACACGTGTTCGGGGTCATCATTGCTGCGTGCCGCTGCCGCCCGCTATCCGGAGCGGGGCGGGCTGTGAAACCATCAGTTCGGATAGGCGCAGGTGCCGCCGAGGCATTGCTGAGCGGCGCAGCAGTCGTCCGAGGACAGGCAGCCGCTCGCGTCGGGCGCGATGCAACACCTGGGATCGATGCTGCCACGCTCGCTGACCGGCCGGGGCTGGTAGTTGGCGCAGGTCCCGGCGCAGCACGTGTCCACGCCCTGGACGCAGGACTCCTGGAGTTCCTTGCAGACGATGGCCACGGAGCAGACGCCGCCCTCGCAGATAACGGGATCGGCGCCGTTGGCGCAGCAGTCGCTGACCGTGCGGCAGCCCGACTCGCCCTGCGCGAGGCAGCAGGCCTTGGGCGGCCCGGAGCGATCCTGGGCCGGAGGGGCGGACGCCGCGTAGGAGCAGGTCCCCTTGCAGCAGGTGGACTTGTGGCGGCAGGTCTCGCCGAGGCGGACGCAGGGCGGGGGCGGCGTGCCGCAAACGCCGTCGAGGCAGGCGAGGTTCTGGTTGTTGCGGCGGCAGCAGTCCTTGTCGTCGCCGCACTGCTCGCCGCGGCGGGAGCAGCGGCAGCGGCCGAGGCCGTCCTTGTTGAGCTTGCCCTTTTCGAGGTTGCAGCGACCATTGCAGCAGTCGGCATTGGACTCGCAGCGGCTGCTGACGCGCTTGCCGCACTGGCTGGATGAGCCGGGGTTGGCGGCGGCGGGCGCGGCGAGGGTCGGAGCCGCCGCTCCGAGCAACGCGGCGGCGGCCGCGCCGAGACCGGCGCGACGGCTGGTTGCCCCGCCAAGCAGGCGGGCGATGCGGTCGAATGATGACGTGTCCACGGGCTGCGCCTTTCCATGCTGCTCGCGTTCGTCGCGCACCGCTGCGCGACCGCTTCCCGGCAGTCTATCGCACCGCACGGCACCGCCCGGAGCGGTGCGTACACAGGCCCTCGCGGCCGTGCCGGACCCGGCATCGGGGCGGGAACGACCGCGGGCCGCGGGAAGACGGCCCCGCGGCCCGCGCCGGTCATGCGGTGATGGCCTCGGCACGCGGACGGGGCCGCGCCGGGGAACCGCGACAGCGAGCAGATTCCGCCGAAGCAGCGGCGGGAGGAGATGCCCGGGACGACGGTCGCAGGCCGCCATCCGGCGCGGCCAACCTGGCATGGTTGGCCTCCGCGGCGCGTTCCGATTCAGTGGAGGGGATCAGGATGCCGCCGGGGAGGGACCGCTCGCGGGTTCAGCGAAGCGGAGTTCCACCACGGCGACCGGTTCCGGGGCATTGCGCCCGATGCCGGACCCTCCCCGCGAGGAGCGGCGCCCGGCCCGGGGGCAGCGTCAGCGGCAGACGCGCTTGCTGCAGCGGCCGCTCATGCACTCCTTGCCCTTCTTGCACGGGCAGCCCTTGTAGAGCTTGCCAGTCTTGGGGTCCCAGAGGCAGGCGCAGGAGCCGCCAGCGGCGCAGGCGCCAACGCCCGCGAGCATGCCGAGGAAGGTTCGTCGAGCCCAGGTGACCATCCCGCGTTCTCCCGATGCCAGCGTCGCCGTCGATCCGTCCCGGATGCGGGGTCCGGCGGGGGCGCATGGGGCGCGCGCGGAATGCGAGCCGGATGCGTCCGTACACGGGAGTTATCCCCCATCCGGCGCGGATTGTCACGCCGGACGGGGAACCATCGGTCATCTTGTTTGGCGGAATGGCGGGATGATGGCCACGCGACGGGTCAGGCGAAGCCGCGGGCGGCCTGGCTGGCGGCGGCGAGGATGGTCTCGGGGTCGGCGTGGTCGCCTGCGTAGGTGCTCGGCTTCGACCAGCGCAGGCTGCCGATCGGGTCCACGAGGTACACCCCGCCGAGTTGCTGCACGTTGCCGACGGGCTTGCCGCCGCGGTTGCCGCGCGCCATCGCCCCGATGATCGCCATGCCCGCCCGGGGGTTGAGCAACTCCTTCGCCCCGGCCTCGTGCGTGCGGTAGGCACGGTAGGCGGAGCGGTCCGGGTCGGAGAGCACGGGGTACGGGAGGTCGAGTTCGCGGACGAATTGCGCGGTCTGGGCCGGGTCGCCCATGCCGACCATGACCACCTCGACCCCCGCCGCCTTGAGTTCCGGGTAGGCGCGGCGCAACTGCGCCGCCTGCTCGCGGCAGACGGGTCAGCCGAAGTGGCGGACGAAGACCAGGGCGAGGGCCCGCGGGGCAGCGTTCCAGAACGAGGAGAGTTGCACCGGCGCGCCGGTTGCGTCCCGGAGGGTGAGGTCCGGCGCGGGGTCGCCGGGGCGAAGAGGCGTCACGGAGGAGGCAGTCATGGCGGTCACCGCTGGCGAAACGACGGGAAGGACAGGGTGGCCCCTGCAGGCGGGGGAACGGTAGCAAAGGCCGGGGCGGACCGTTTCGCGCCGCGCTACCCCGGGCGGTGCGGCGTCGCGGCGGGGCGGGGATGGGGCATACTCCGGCGCGGGATTATCCGCATGACGCCCGGCGGGGCGGGAGCCGACGATGGACCACCGGCGATTCGATGCCGCAACCCGCGCGCTGGAGGCCGGGGCGACCCGGCGGCAGGGCCTGGCCGCCGCGCTGGCCGCGTTGCTGGCATGGCCCGCGGCGGCAGCGATGGCGGCCACGCGGGCGGGATCGCCGGCGCCGGCGACGCGGCGCGGCGGCCCCGCCGTGGCGGGCCCCTGCGGCGACGGCTCCCGCGACGCCAACCGCTGCCAGAAGGACAAGGAGTGCTGCACCGGGTTCTGCAAGACCCGCGGGGGCAGCAAGGACAGCCCCGGGTTCTGCCGCTGCCTGCGCAAGGGGCAGACCTGCGCGGCGCACCAGGTGTGCTGCTCTCCCCTCGCCTGCCTCGGCGGCCGCTGCTGCATGAATGCGTGGTCCAACCTCACGACCTTCGGGTCGGCGGGGAGCGGGGCGGGCGAGTTCTCCGGGCCGGCGGGGCTGGCGGTCTCGGCGGACGGGACATCGGCCTGGATCGCCGACGCCGGGAACAACCGGATCGCCACCTGGCGGCTCTCGGGGGACCAGTGGACGGCCCGCGCCGCGTTCGGCACGGCGGGCAGCGGACCCGGGCAACTGGACGGGCCGCTCGCGGTGGCGGTCACCGCGGATGGCGCGGTTGCGCTGGTGGCCGACACCGGCAACAACCGGGTTTCGGTGTGGACCCGGGCGGGCGGGGCGTGGAGCAACACGGCGATGTTCGGCTCCGGGCCGGGCGCCGGAGGCACGGAGTTTTCGTCGCCCTCCGGCGTCGCGGTCTCCGCGGACGGCGGCACGGCGTGGGTGGCGGACACCGGGAACAACCGCATCTCGGTGTGGGCAAACGCGGGGGGAACCTGGTCGCCGCTGGGCACGTTCGGCCTGCCGGGGGCAGCGACGGGCCAACTGAACCAGCCGGTGGCCGTCTACGCGGCGGCGAGCGAGCGGACCGCCTGGGTGACGGACACCGGGAACAACCGGATCTCGGTGTGGACCCGCGCGGGAGGCTGGTGGAGCAACACCGACACCTTCGGGTTCGGCCCGGGCGCGAGCGCGCAGGAGTTCGACGTCCCGACCGGGGTGTGGGCGGCGGCCGATGGGCGCACGGTCTGGGTCACGGACCGGAACGACCACGTTTCGGTGTGGAACGGGTCGCCAGGGGCGATGGGGCCGAACTCGGCGTTCGGGTCCGGGCCCGGGGCGAACCGGCGGCGGCTGAACGGGCCGTGGGACGTGGCGCTGACAGCGGACGGGCTGACCGCGTTCGTGACCGACCGGGGGAACAACCGAGTGTCGGTCTGGCGGCTGGGCTGCCGCTGATCGACGGCGGGCGTTCATGCCCTGACCGGTCGGGGGTCGGCTGGTTCCGGCCTCCTGTCCCCTCACCTCGTGCCCGGACGGATTTGGGCTTCGGACAGTTTCGAACCTCCGCACGGGCGCGGCCACCTTCCCTCGCCCCAACCCCTCTCCCGCTGCCGTGGGGCGCGGGGCTTCTCGCGAGCGGGCGACGGCGCGGCGGCCGCGGGCACGCCGGGGCGCTACCCGCGGTCGACGACCTCGAGGGCGCGGGCGGCCCATTCGAGGCCGGCCTGGGTGTTGGGGTCGAGCATCAACTGGACGTGGCTGATGCCGAGTTCGGCGTATCCGAGGATGTGCTCGCCAAGTTCCTCCGGGGTGCGGGCGGCGAAGCCCGGTTTCTCCTCGGTGGGGCGGCCGGTGGCGGTGGGCTCGTCGACCAGCAGGGTGACGGTGCGCTCGACGGTGGCGGGGTCGCGGCCCGAGGCCAGCATGGCGGCATCGACGATCTCGCGGTCGGCCCGGATTTCGTCGGCGGTTTGGCGGGCCCATGCGTTCCAGATGTCGCCGTAGCGGGCGAGCAGGCCGAGCATCCGCGGGGCGGAGGAACCGATCATGATGGGGATGCCGCCGGGGCGGGGACCGCGCGGGCGGAGTTCGCAGTCGATGGCCTGCTGCCAGGCGCCGTCGACGGTGACGCGGCCCTCGCGGAGCAGGCCGTGGATGATCTGGAGGGACTCGTCGAAGCGGGAGACGCGGTGGTCGTAGGGGAAGCCGAAGGCGCGGTACTCGGGTTCGTGCCAGCCCGCGCCGATGCCGAGGATGAGGCGGCCGCCGCTCACCTCGTCCACGGTGGCGGCCATCTTGGCGAGGACGCCGGGGTTGCGATAGCCGGTGCAGCAGACGACCGGGCCGATCTCGGCGCGGCGGGTGACGGCGGCGATGGCGGAGAGCAGCGTCCAGCATTCCCACGGACCCTGCACGGGGTTGCCGGGGAAGCGGTACAGGAGATGGTCGAAGACCCAGAGGGAGTCGAAGCCGTAGTCCTCGGCGGCGGTGGCGAGGGCGGCGATGTCGCGCCATGAGGGGTCGGCGCCGCCCATTTCGCGCTCGGTGTCGGGGAGGATGACGCCGACCTTGAGCGGGCGGCGGCGGGGCTCGGAGGTCGCGGTCATCGGGCAGGCCTTTCGCTGCGTCGCGGTTGGGCGGGATGGTAGCAGGGCGGCGGCGTCCGGGGGCGGCATCGCGGGACTGGCGGGGCGTCTGCCCGGCGATTGTCCATCCCCGGGCGCCGCTCCGGGCCGTTCGCCATCCGGCGCCATGCGCCACACGACTCGATGCATCAATGCCATGCTGCCTTGATGTCCTGATGTCATGATGTCTTCCTGAGACAGGGCGCCAGCAAGAGATGGGGATCATGGACGACCGGCGATTCGATGCGGCGCTGCGGGCGCTGAACGCGGGCACGACGCGCCGGCGCGGGCTGGCGGCGGCGCTCGCGGCGCTGCTGGGCGCGGCCGACGGGCAGGCCGGGTCGGCGGCCGGCGGCAAGCGCAACGGCGGCAACGGCGGCAACGGCGGCAACGGCGGCAACGGCGGCGGCAAGAACCGGCTCCCGGACGCGGCGGGTCCCTGCGGCGACGGCAGCGCGAAGGACAACCGCTGCACGCGGGACGGCGACTGCTGCACGAAGTACTGCGCGCAGGGCGTGTGCCGCTGCAAGCCGAACTGGGCTGACTGCAACAAGGACGATCACTGCTGCTCCGGGCGCTGCCTGCAGGGCCGCTGCGACGGCGGCTGCAAGCCGGAGGGCAGCAAGTGCGTCGAGCAGTTCAACTGCTGCGAGGGGCTGGTCTGTTCCGACGGCGCCTGCACCGCGAGCCCGAAGGCGCGCTGCAACAGCGACACCTGCGACGGCTGCTGCGACGGCACGGTCTGCCGGACGGGAACGAGCCGGAACGCCTGCGGGGAGAAGGGCGGCCGCTGCCGCTCCTGCCCCTACGGCCAGACGTGCCTGCAGCGGGAGTGCACCTGCGCGCCGTCATCGTGCCCGAACGGGTGCTGCCTGGGCGACCAGTGCGTGACGCGGAGCAGCCCCTCGGCGTGCGGCGCGCGCGGGTCTTACTGCCAGATCTGCGGCACCGACTTCCCGCTCTGCTGCAACAACGCCTGCAGCGCCGGGACATGGGCGGAGGTCTCCGAATTCGGCGCGGCGAGCGGGCAACTGAACGCGCCGAGCGGCATCGCCCTGGCGCCGGACGGGCTGACGGCCTGGATCTCGGATTACGACGACCGGGTCACGATCTGGACCCGGCCGAGCGTCTACAGCCCGTTGTGGGCGCCGGCAGGGTCGTTCGGCAGCAGCGGCAGCGGCGACGACAACTTCAAGCAGCCCTACGCCATTTTCGTCTCCACCGACACGCTGACCGCCTGGATCGCGGATACCGACAACGACCGGGTGGTGATCTGGACGCGGCCGAACACCTCCGGCACGTGGGGGTACCACTCCCAGTTCGGCACGTCGGGCAGCGGCGACACGAACTTCTCCGGGCCGGATGGGGTCGCCGCCACCGCCGACGGCAAGACCGTGCTGGTGTCCGACTGGTTGAACGGCCGGGTAATGGTCTGGACGCGGCCGACGGCGACCTCCACCGCCTGGAACTACCACTCGCAGTTCGGCCCGTTCAGCGAACCGCTGGCCGTCGCGGTGCTGCCCGACGGGTTGACGGCCTGGGTGGCGGACTCCGGCGTGAACAACACAGTGACGGTCTGGACGCGGGCGAACGCGGCGGCGACCTCGTGGACGCTGCAGTCGCAGTTCGGGGAGACTGGCTCCGCGTTCACGCAGTTCCTGTCGCCGACCGGGGTGGCGGTGCGGGGGGACGGGCTGACGGCGCTGGTGACGGACCCCGGCAACAGCCGCGTCGTGGCCTGGATCCGGCCGAACGCCGGGTCCACCGCCTGGACGCCGTCGACGCAGTTCGGCGTCTCCGGGCCGGCGACCCTCATCGGGCCGAGCGGCATCGCCCTCTCCGCGGACGGGATGACGGCCTGGGTGACCGAATACGACGGCAACCGCGTTTCGGGCTGGACGCTGGGCTGCTGACGGGTCCCGGTTCAGCCGGATCAGCCACATCGAGGGGGATGACGCGCACGCCCCTCGCGCGACGATCGCGCGAGGGGCGTCCATCGCCTGGAGAGCGAAGGCGGTCACTGGACCGGCGCGGCGACCCCGGCGACGCCGGGCGCGTGCCCGGAGACCGGCAGGGAGAGGGCGTGAACCGCGGCCGCCCGCCGGGTGAAGGCCGGTATCACCTCGAGCGGGACGGTGCGGTTCATCGCTGCTCCTCCCTGGCCGGTTTCCAGGCTGGCCGGCAGGTCCCGGCCGTGCGCCCATCCTGCGGCCAGCAGCCGCGCCGGGTGATGCTCCCCGACACCGCCGGCCTGTCCGCCGCGACACAGGACCCGGCGCCCTCACGCCCGGAGCGTCCCGGACCTCCGGACCGGGCGGGCAGCATGCCCCTCCCCAACTTTTGCCCCGCCGCCGCGGAAGCGGGGGCTTTTCGCCGGATCCGGGGCGAAAGGCGGCGGCGGCGGGCATCGGCCCGCATCGGCCCTCACGCCACGCCCCTCATACCCGGACAGTTTTGACCTACCGGGCGGGGACGGCCACGTCCCTCACCCTGCGCGAGGAAGCGGGACTGTTCATCGCGGAGAGGGGGCGAAATGCGGGGGCCCGGCCATCGCCGGCGATGGATGCCCGGGGTCGGTGACGGCCAGTTTGAACCCTGTCCCGGTATCAGGCCCGGCGCCTGCGGGAGATGCGCCGCCCGGAGACGCCGCGCGGCCCCCGCCGGAGCAGGGGCCGCGTGGTGGTTCGCGTGCGCCAGCGGTCACCGGCCAGGAGCGGCGACCTCCGCCACCACCGGCGCGCTCACCTCGGCCCCGCCGAACGCCACGTCTGCGACGACGAGTCCGAGCAGGATCATCCCCACCAGGGAAAGGCACACGAGCAGGTCCTCCACGACGCCAAGCAGGTGATGGGAGACCGGCGCCGCGCTCGCGTGGATGGCGCCGGCGGGCTGCGAGACGTCCGGGATCAGGTCGTACGCGACGGGGCGGTTCATGGCTGCTGCTCCTCGATCGGTCATCGGGTTGCGGCTCGTCCGGTCCGTTCCGGCCGTGACGCCATGATGGGACCGGGCGCGGCGGCCGCCGATGACCGCGGTCACGGCGGGGATGTGCGCCGAATCACAGGAGCGGCCGGGAGGTAGGCCGGTCAGCCACGCGCGGCGCGGGCGCGCCCGGGGCTCCGCTCCCGCCGCATCCGGCAGGGGGGAGCCGCGGGAAACGACAGGAGCGGAGCCCCGGGTGCGCCCGCCGAGCCGCGGATGCCGGGAACCGGGGGGCCGGAAGACCCCGGGCAGCGCTGCCCGGGGTCCTCGTGGCCCGCCGGGCGCTACACGCAGGTGGGCTTGTCGGTGCCCTTGCACTGCTCGGTTGGCGGAGTGTTGCCGGTGATGCCGGCCCCGCCGATCACCTTCCCGGGGGTCCCGGTGACGGTGAACTCGAGCGCGCCGAAGACGCCGCCGCCCTGGACCGCGGAGTTGCCGGTGATCGCCGCCGAGCCCGAGAGGGTGACGCTGGTGAATTCGGTCTTGACCGGCGGCTGCGTGTGGGTGATGCACAGCATGTACACGCCGCCGCCATCGCCCGTCGCGGTGTTGCCGCTGATGGCGCTGGAACCGTCCATCGTCAGTTGCGCCGCCTGGTTGAGGTAGACGCCGGCGCCGAGACTCGCATCGTTGCTGCTGATCCGGCTGTTTTCGTGCATGACGACGTTGACTTCGTCGGCGTAGTTCTCAGCCCACACGCCGCCGCCCCGGTCGGCCGTGTTCTCCGAGATGGCGCTGTCGTCGTTCATGGTCAGCACGCTGTCTTCGTACACGACGACGCCGCCGCCATATCCGCTGGAACCGCTGGTGTTGCCGGTGATCGCCGCCCGGCCGTTCATCACCAGCGCGGAGCCCGTCGAGTACAGGTGCACGGCCCCGCCCTCGCTGCTCGCGATGTTGCCGGACATCACCGAATCGTCGTTCATGGTGACCGTCGCGCCGTCCAGCGTGGATACGGCCCCGCCGTAGGACCCGGACGTGTTGCCCGAGATGCTGGACGACCCGTTCATCGTCAGCGACGCGCCGGGTTCGATGTACAGCCCGCCCCCGTAGTAGTTCCCCAGGTTGCCGCTGATGGACGCCTTGTCGTTCATGATCAGCGAGGCGTTGTCCCAGAGGTGAAAGGCCGCGTAGCTGTCGTTCGAGCCGTCGCCGTTGCTGCACCCGCTGACCGAGGCGGTTCCGTTCATCGTCACCGAGCCGTAGACGGTCAGGCCGCCGCCGCCAAAGGTGGCGCTGAACGGCGTCTTGCCGCTGACGGTGACGCTGGTCAGGACCAGTTCGGCCGCCGTCCCGGCGCCGGGATCGGGCATCACGATGGTCTGGTAGCGGGTGGCGTCCGCGGTGGCGTTCCGCAGCGTAACCGCCTCGCCGTTGCAGTTGGCGAGCTCGATCTTGCCGGTGACCGTCAGATCCTCAACGTACTCGCCGCCAGCGATCCGGACCGTGCTCATGGACGCCGAGGTCTGCAGGGCGTCGATCGCCGCCTGGACCGTGGTGTAGGCACAGGTCGGGCAGACGGTGCAGACGGTCTTCGGCGCGCAGGCCGCGCCGTCGCAGTAGGAATTGGCGCAGCACTCCGCGTTGGCGGAGCAGGCCGCGCCGTCCGCCTTGCAACCGGGCTGGCGCGGCGTGCAGATGCCCGTCTGGCACACCGTGCCGCCGCAGCACTTCTGACCGCTCTTGCACTTCCTGCCGACCTTCACGCAGCGGCAGCGCCCGATGCTGCGCTTGCCCTTGCCCTGCTTCTTCTTCTTCCTGACGCAGTAGTTCGTGCAGCAGTCCCTGTCCTTGCGGCAGCGGTTGTCCTTCGGCTTCGGGCCGCAGGGACGCTTTTCGGCATCGGCCTCCGAACGCTCCTCCTCCCGCTCGCCGCGGGAACGGGGCTTCGCTTCCGCCTGCGCGCCCGCGGCGAGGCCGCCCGCGCCGCCAACGAGCGCGGCGAACGCGGCTTTCAGCCCCGCCCGCCGTGATGCCGCGCCGCCCAGCAGCCGCGCGATCTGGTCGAACTCCGACCGGTCCATGAGGTAACCCCCTTCCGGGTCACATGGATGACCCGACGGACCAGCCCTGCGCCGGCTCGCCCATCCACTCCTCCCGGAGGCGTAGCAAGCATTTGGCCGCTGGCGGCGGAATTCCATGACGAACCACCCGACAAACCGCCCGACAAAATCCGGACCGAACCGGTAAACGGCTATACTTCGCTTGTTATGGCGACTGCATCGACCCCCGCTGGCCAGCCGGGTCCCTCCGAGCCGACGTTCGGAGCGTTCCTCCTCGCCTGCCGGCTCGCGGCCAGCCTCACCCAGGAGGAACTCGCCGCCGCCTCCGGCGTCTCGGTGCGGACCATCAGCGAACTGGAGACCGGCCGCCGCGCCGTGCCGCAGAGCGCCTCCGCCACGCTCCTCGCCGATGCGCTCGCCCTGGCAGGCGACGACCGGGAGGCCTTCTTCGCCGCCATCCGCCGGCGGCGTCACCAGCGCCTGAAGTCGCTACCAGCCGCCGCGCCCCAATGCGAGGACGGGACTCCCGGTCCCGATCAGATTCTCGGCCGCGACCGCGACCTCGCCCGTGTCGAGGCGCGTTTCGCGGCGGGCGACCGGCTGGTCACCCTGCTCGGCCCCGGCGGCGTCGGCAAGAGCCGCCTCGCCCGCGCCTTCGCGGATCGCCGCGCGCGGCCGGCGAACGGCCTGCACCCACTCTGGGTCGACCTCGCTCCGATCACCGACCCCGCGCTCGTCATCGCCGCCATCGCCCGCGCCGCGGGCGCCACCGACGCCACCCTCCCCGCCATCGCC
>JBJTKE010000071.1:0-1982 GCA_046096285.1 Chloroflexota bacterium | reverse complement strand
GCGCCACGGTGCGACGGGTGGCGGGGTTCTTCCGGCCCTACCTGCCGAGCGTGGCGCTGACGGTGGCGGCCATCCTGGTGGTGGCCGTGGTCGGGCTGGTCAATCCCATCCTGCTGAAGCTGATCATCGACGACGCCATCCCGCGGCGGGATCTCGGCGAGTTGTACCTGTACGTCGGGCTGATGGTCGCGCTGCCGATCCTCACCGGGCTGATCGGCGTCGGCCAGACGTGGCTGAACACCGTAATCGGGCAGAACGTGATGCGCGATCTGCGGAACGCGCTCTACGGCCACCTCCAGAAGATGCCGCTGCGGTTCTTCACCTCCACCCGCACCGGCGAGATCCAGGCGCGGCTTTCGAGCGATGTGGCGGGCGTCCAGCAGGTAGTCACCGACACGGCGACCAGCATCGTCAGCAACCTCGCGACGGCCATCTCGACCATCGTGGCGATGTGGATCATCTCATGGCAGATGGCGCTCATTTCGCTGGCTCTGCTGCCGGTGTTCCTGGTGCTGACCTACAAGGTGGGCAAGGTGCGGCGGGCGGTGACCACCTCGACCCAGAAAGTGGTCGCCGACATCACCGCGCTGGTCGAGGAAACCCTGTCGGTTTCGGGCATGCTGCTGACGAAAGCCTTCGGCAGGCAGAGCCGCGAGATCGAGCGGTTCCGGGACGAGAACGCCCGGCTGACCGCGCTGCAGGTGCGGCAGCAGATGGTGGGCCGCTGGTTCTTCATGATCATCTCGACCTTTTTCTCGATCACGCCGGCGGTGGTCTACTGGTATGCCGGGCGGCAGATCATCGCCGGCGGCGATGCGCTTACGATCGGCGACATCGTGGCCTTCACGACGCTGCAGAGCCGGCTGTTCTTCCCGCTGGGACAACTGCTCAACGTGCAGGTGGAGGTGCAGGGCGCGTTCGCGCTGTTCGACCGCATCTTCGAGTATCTCGACCTGCCGGTGGAGATCGCGGACCGCCCGGGCGCGGAGGACCTCGACCCCGAACGGGTGCGCGGCGACCTGCGCTACCGTCATGTCTCCTTCCAGTACGACGATGCCGACCCGCGCGACCAGGCCGCCGCCGCCGTGGCCGCGGAGGCCGCGGCCGAGGAGGGCGTCGCGGCCCCGAAACCCGCCCCGTTCGCGCTGCGGGACATCGATTTCGCGGTCAACTCGGGGCAACTGGCGGCGCTGGTCGGACCAAGCGGGTCGGGCAAGTCGACCATCGCCCTGCTCGTGCCCCGGCTCTACGACGTCGACGCCGGCGCGGTCGAGATCGATGGCCGGGACGTCCGGGACGTGACGCTGGCAAGTCTGGGGCGGGTGATCGGGATGGTGACGCAGGAGACCTACCTGTTCCACGCCACCATCCGCGAGAACATCGCCTACGGCAAGCCGCAGGCGACGCAGGATGAGATCGAGGCGGCAGCCCGGGCAGCCGCCATCCACGACCGGATCATGGAGTTGCCGGATGGCTACGAGACGCTGGTCGGCGAGCGTGGGTACAAGCTGTCGGGCGGCGAGAAGCAGCGGGTGGCGATCGCGCGGGTAGTGCTCAAGGACCCCCGCATCCTCATTCTCGACGAGGCGACGAGCGCGCTGGACACCCGTTCCGAGCGGTTGATCCAGGCCGCGCTGGAGCCGCTGATGCGCAACCGCACCACGCTGGCGATCGCCCACCGGCTGAGCACCATCCTGGCGGCCGACGTGATCCTTGTCGTCGACCGGGGCCGGATTGTGGAGCGCGGCACCCACGACGAACTGCTGGCGCAGGGCGGGCTGTACGAAAAGCTCTACCGGGAGCAGTTTGCGGGAGGGCGGGCGGCGGCGCACCCGGGATCCGGTGCATGAATGCCGGCACATCCAGATCGTCGCGTGTTCCCCGATTGGCGGAAGTGTGATAGCGTCGCCCGGTCGATGATGCAGCAGCCGGTCCGCCGGCCTGGTCCGGCCGCGCTTTGCGGCGTGGGGGGCAATGGCCGC
>JBJTKE010000070.1:0-3933 GCA_046096285.1 Chloroflexota bacterium | reverse complement strand
CCGGTCGGCCCGGTGACGGTGCTGGTGGGGCCGGTTGGCCCGGTGTTGCCTGTGCGGCCCGTGGGTCCGGTGGGGCCGGTTGGCCCGGTGTTGCCGGTCACGCCGGTGGGGCCGCGCCAGCCGCGCGGGCCGGTGGCGAGGTTGGTCGGCCCGGTGGGGCCGGCCGGGCCGTCGGCCGCTCCGGTGGGCCCGGTGGGTCCCGCCGGCCCGGCCGGGCCGGCGGGGCTCGGGCCCGGCAGCGCGCAGGTTCCGCGGGCGCAGGTCAGCGGTTCCTCGCACTCGGCTTTCGAGGAGCAGGCCATGCCCGCGGGCTTGTATCGGCACTTGCCGTTGACGCAGTAGCGGGTGCAGCACCCGGCGTCAGTCGTGCAGCGGTTGGCCCGGGCGGAGCCGTCGCCGCAGGGGCTCTGCGGCCGCGGGGTGCGGCCTTCGCCGGCGGGGCCGTTCGCGCCCCGTGCCGGCGCGGATTTCCGCCCGTCCCCGTTTCCGCCGCCGGGGCTGCGCCGCTGGCGATCGCGATCGCGCCCACGGTCACGCTGCTCGCCGCCCGCCGCCGAGGCGATGCCGAACAGCCCGGCCAGGCCGGCCGCCACGGCGGCGCGCCGGTCGCGCCCGGCGGCGAGCAGGCGCGTGAAGACGTCGAAGCGGTTGTCCTGCATGGCCCGTCCTCCCCGCAACGATCCGCCCGGGCGGCCTGCCCCCGCGCTGCGCGGGGCAGCGGGCGCGGGCACGGCGACCTCTCCCGGCACATCCTAGCCAGCGTAACCGAAGAGACATGGCCATACGCCACAGGAAATGAGCCATTCATGCGCCAGAATAGTCCGGGCCATCGGGGCTGGTTGCCGTCGCCTTGCCCGGCCCTGGCCCCGGCCCTGGCGGCGGGCGGCGGCCTTCCGGCGTGCGCGGGCGCGCGCGCCGGACGCATCGGAGGCGACCGCTGGCGCACCAGACCCTGCCGAGCCCGGCCATGACCAGCCGCGCTCGGGCAGGCGCGCCATTCCGCGCGCCATGGGCCGCAGCAGATGCGCCATTCATGCGCCATACTGGAGACGGGGGACACGGTGGATACAGCGTGGCTCATGCCGGTTCGGCCCGGGCAGGGGCGTGGGCGGGGCATGGGCGACGATCCGCCGGGTGGCCATGAGCCGCGGCGCGTGCGCCACGCGGCCGGCGGGCGGCAGAACCGCGCCCGCCGGCATGGCGAGGCGCCAGGGGGTTGCCGGGAGTGGACGGTGTATTCGGCGAGCGGCTGCGCACGCTGCGGCTGCGGGCGGGCATGACCCAGGCCGAACTCGCGGCTCGCGCGGGGCTGGGCCGCCGGACGGTGAACCGGCTCGAGTCCGGCGACTCACCATCGCCGCAGGCCGCGACGCTGCGCCTGCTGGCGAAGGCTCTCCGCCTCGACGGCCCCTCCGCCGAATGGCTGCGCACCGGCGAGGGGTCGTTCACCGGGCTGGCGCCGGGCTCGCCGCTCGGCCCGGCTGGGCCGCTGATCGGGCGCGATGCCGTGCTGCGGGTGATCTCCCGCATTCTCGGCGATCCCGAGACCCGCCTGCTCACCCTGACCGGTCCCGGCGGGGTCGGCAAGACCAGCCTGGCCAAGGAGACCGCGCGGGCCTGGCCAGCCGTCGCCGAGGATGGCGCGCTGGTCGACATGGTGCCGCTGGCCGAGGTGTCCGACCCGGCCGATATCTTGCCCGCGATCGCCCGCACCCTCGGGTTTCACGGACGCGAGGGCGGGGTCCGGCCGCTGCTGGCGCGGACGCTGGCCGGGTCGCCGATGCTGCTGGTGCTCGACAATCTCGAGCACCTGCCGGGCGCCGCCCAGGAGATCGAGTGGCTGTTGAACGCCGCCCCGCGGCTGATCGTGCTGGCGACCAGCCGGGAGGCGTTGCGGCTCCAGCGGGAACGGGTGCTGGTCGTCGATCCGCTGCCCCTGGATTCCCCGGATTCGCCGGCGGTCACCCTCTTCGTCGAGCGGGCCCGCCGCGTCCGCTTCGGGTTCGCGCCCAGCCCCGCGGAACGGCAGGTGATCCGCGACCTGTGCGAGCGGCTCGGCGGCCTGCCGCTGGCCATCGAACTCGCCGCCTCGCAGATGGACACCCTCACTCCCGCCGCGGTGCTGGCCTTGCTGGAGCAGGCCGGGGTCCGCGCGCTGCCGCCGAACGCCCCCGGCTCGCCAAGCCACCTCGCCAGCATGGTGGACGTCATCGACTGGTCGTGGCGGCTGCTCGACCCCGGCCAGCAGCGCCTGATGCGGGCCGCCGCCGTCTTTGCCGGCGGCTTCACCCCGGCCGCGATCGAGAACGTGGTCGCCTCCGCCCACGGCCTCGACGCCGCCGCCGCGGAGGCCGCCCCCCTGCTGCCGGCCCTGCTGCGGGCCCACCTGCTGCGCCAGCAGCCCCCGTGGCCCGACGAGCGCACCCCGCGCTTCGCCATCCTCGAGCCGATCCGGGATTACGCCCTCGACCGGCTGCGGGAGAGCGGCGAGGAGGCCCGCGTCCGGCTCGCCCATGCCGCCTGGACCGCGGACCGGCTCGAGCAGACCGACCGCATGGTCATGAGCCCGGGCCGCCGCATGGCCGGCATGGACCGTATGGAGCGCGAGTACCCCAACGGCTCGGCGGCGCTCCGCTGGGCGCTGGCGGCCGGCGAGCGGGACCTGGCCAGCAGGCTGGTGGTTTCGCTGCGGGGCGCCTGGGGCTACACCGAGCATGCCGACCGGCTGGGCAGCCTCGAATCCGCGGTGGCCGATCTCGACGCCCTCTCCCCGGTCGCCCGGCAGTGGGCCGCCGCCGCCTGGCTCGACGCCCTCGGCCGGGCCGGCGACGCCCCCCGCATCCGCGCCGGGCTGGCCGAGACCATCGCCCGCGCCCGCGCCTACGGCGATCCGGTGCTGGAGGCGATGGCCACCCTCCACTGGAGCCGCGACTTCGACGAGGACCCGGTGGCCGCGCTGGCCTCGGTGGACCGCGCCCTCGCCCTCCTCGGCGACGAGGGCGACACCGTCGACCCTCCCTACCTCCAGTCGTGGGCGCTCGTCCGGCAGGGCGTGGAACTCCACCGCATGGGCAGGCTCGCCGAGGCCCTTCCCTTGATGGAGCGCGGCCTGGCTGGGACCATGCTCGAATCTGGCGGGATCGGGGCGGCCACCCAGCACGGCCACCTCGGCCTCCTGCTGCTGGACCTCGGGCAGCCGCGCCGCGCCGCCGAAACGATGCTGACCGGGCTGTGGCAGGCGGTCCGCGCCGAGGACCGCTGGGCCATGTTCCAGGGCGGCCGCTGGCTGGCGCGGGTGGTGCGGGCGCATGGCGGGCCGCCCGCCGCGACGATCCTCGCCGGTCTCGACCGGGCGCTCGCCGCGGAGCACCTCCGCAGCGGACAGCCGCTGGACCAGGGCGACATCCTCGCCGCCGCCGGCGATGCCCCTCCCGAGACCCTGGAGGAAGCCATCACCGCCGCGGCGGCCTTGCCGGGGTTGCTGCCGGAGCGGGTGGAGCCCGAGCCCGGCGCGCGCTTCACCGGCCGCCGGCTGGAGTGACCGGGTTTCGGGCCCGGCTTGCCCTCCCCGAGCCTTCGCCGGTCCCGCCGCCGCGGTGATCCTCCCGGCCGTTCCCGCCCGATGCCCCGCTCGACTCTCCGCGCTTCGGCCCCGATGCAACGACAAGCCCCGCTCCCTCGCACAGGGAGAGGGGTTTGGGGTGAGGGCAGATGAGTGGCCCGGACTGCAGTCTCAAACCTGCCCGGATATGAGGAACCGGGACATTTCCACCGCTCGCCGTGCGAGCGGGGCGCTTGCCCGGCGGTTGTGAAACGCGGACGGCTCCCGCCCCGCGGGCGAGCGCCCATCCAGCCCGGAAACAGCCGGTGCGGAATCGGTCCGGGAATGCGCACGGCACGGTAGCTCCCGACCCCGCGCAAGCACGCCTGGCG
>JBJTKE010000069.1:0-13157 GCA_046096285.1 Chloroflexota bacterium | reverse complement strand
GCCGTAATCCTTGTCACCCCCCCACCCCGCGAGCGCTGGGGCCGGCGAGAATCCTCTCGCCGGCCCCAGTGCGGTTGCGCCTTGCTGTCACCGGCGGCGGGCACGGCGGGTCATTCCGGGCATTCGTCGATCGGCAGGTGCGGCCAGCGGTGGTCGCCCCAGTGTTCGCCGTCGCAGAGCAGGACCTCGCCCTCGCGGCGGTCGACCACCACGATCGGCCGGGTGGCGGCGGCGCGGGCCTGCGCGGGAAACCCCGGGGCCGGGTGGTGGACGCGGGCCGCGCACCACACGCGATCGACGCCATCGCCCCAGCCGGCGTAGCGGCCGGCGTGTTGGCGGGTGCGGCCCTGCTCCGGCGGCCGCAGCACGCCGGCCGCGCCGCCACCGCCGCCGCCAGACCGCCCCCCCGGCCGGCCGCCGCCCGGGCGGTCGCCCTGCGGGCGCGGCGGCCGCTCCTGGGCGGGGCCGTCCTCTCGGGTGGAATCCATCGTCGATCTCCTCGCTGCCCGGCAGGCCGGGGAGGGATGGGCCCCGCGCACGCGCCGTCCGTACGGGCCGGATACCCTCGTTATGGTAGTATCGCATCGCGTTTCAACCGCCGGGGGCGGGCAGCAACCACGTTCCCGCCGCATCCCAGCCCTGACGGAGCGCGACCGGGTGGCCAAGCAGATCGGCATCGACCTCGGGACGGCGAACGTCCTCGTCTTCCTGCGTGGGCGGGGCATCGTCATCAACGAGCCTTCGGTGGTCGCCATTTCCGCGAAGGACGGCAAGGTCCGGGCCGTTGGCCTCGAGGCCCGCAACATGCTGGGCCGCGAGCCGCGCGAGACCATCGAGGTCGTGCGCCCGATGCGCGACGGGGTGATCGCGGACTACGTGGTCACGCAGGAGATGCTCCGGTACTTCATCACCAAGAGTTGCGGGCGGCTGTCGCTGATCCGGCCGGAGGTGATGATCTGCGTGCCGGCGGGCGTGACCGGCGTGGAGCGTCGCGCCGTGCGCGACGCCGCGCTGGCCGCGGGCGCGCGGCGGGCCTACCTGATCTCGGAGCCGCTGGCGGCGGCGATCGGGGCGCGGGTGCCGGTGGCCGACCCCTCCGGCAACATGATCATCGACATCGGCGGTGGCACCACCGAGGTCGCGGTGATCTCGCTGAACGGCATCGTGGTGGCCCGTTCGCTGCGGGTCGGCGGCAACCGCTTCGACGAGGCCATCGCCAACTACATCAAGCGCAAGTACAACCTGCGCATCGGCGAGCGCACCGCCGAGGAGGCCAAGATCGCCATCGGCAGCGCCATGCCGGTGGACGAGGACATCCGCATGGAGATCCGCGGCCGCGACGAGGTGGCCGGCCTGCCGCGCACCATCCAGATCCACGCCAACGAGGTGACCGACGCCATCACCGAGCCGCTCGAGGCGATCATCGGGGCCGTCCGCTCGGTGCTCGAGGAGACCCCGCCCGAACTCTCCAGCGACATCATCGACAAGGGCATGATCCTCACCGGCGGCGGCGCCCTGCTGCGCCACCTGCCGGACCTGCTGATGGAGGTCACCGGCGTGCCCTGCTACGTGGCCGACGACCCGCTCTCCTGCGTGGCGGTCGGCACCGGCCTCGCGCTCGAGCACATGGACATCCTGCGCGACAGCCTCGAGGAGCCGTAGGCCGCCGTCCGGCGCGGGGGCTTGACAGCGGGCGCGCGCTCCCGCACCGTCACCCCCGGGGATCGGATTCGGGATCGGACGGCCGCGGACCACGCGCCGGGAGCGACGCCGACATGCTGGAAGCCTACCGTCGGCAGGTGGCCGACTATCTCGAAACGCAGCGCCGGACGCTCGACGACGCCGGCCGCACCCTCGTCGCGGACGAGCGGTTCCGCACCATGGACGTCTACCAGCGCGACGTCGCGGTCTACGTCTACCACCTGTTCGCCACGATGGCGGCGATGGACGGCGACATCAGCCCCGACGAGATGCTGGTCATGCTCTTCGGCGGCGTCGGCGGCATCCAGTCCGCCGCCGAGTACTTCGATGCCATCGAGACCATCCAGGACGACCTTCGCAACCACAGCGAGTACCTCGACGACATCCCCGAGTTTCTCGAAGCGGCGGCGGCCTACGACAGCGTGCACGGCTCCTCGCTGGCCGCGACGCTGGCGGCCTCCCTCAAGGGTATGGCCGCGGTGATGATGCGGGCCGATCTCAGGGAGGATGCCTCCGAGCGCCTCTTTCTCGAACGGCTGCGGTCCCAACTCGACGGGTTCCTCGCGAACGCCGGGTTGCGGGCCCTGCCCGGCGAATAGCCCCGGACGACCGGCGGCCGGGCGCCGGGAAGCCCGGGCCGCGGCAACCGCGCCGGGAGCGGGACTCTCGGGGCAGTTCCCGCTGGTTGCCGGACCCCGCGCGCGGCGACAATGACGCGCACAGGACGATGCGCGCGGTAGCGCCGGCCGGGGCGGTTCGCCCGGCGGCCGGCTGGCGGAGTGAGAGTCGATGCTGCTGGTGCTGATGAAGGCGGGCGTGGGTTCGGAGGCGGATGCCGCGGTCTCCGCGCTGGCGGCGGCGGCGGGGTGCTCGGAGAGCGCCTTCAGCGGCGGCGCGCGCCGCGCCTATCACATCGCGGGCGCGGCCCCGGAGGGCCTGCGCGAGCGGTTCGCGGCCCTCCCCGGCGTGGACGCCGTGCTGGCCGACGACGACGCCGCGGGCCTGCGCACCTCCAACCTGCGCATCGCCAGCATCCGGCCGCTGCTGCCCCCCGCCATCCTCACCGAGCAACTGCCGCTGCCCGCCGAGGGCGCCGCGCTCGTCCACGCCACCCGCGAGCAGATCCGCGCCATCCTCGACGGGCGCGACGACCGCCTGCTGGTGGTGGTCGGCCCCTGCTCGGTCCACGACACCGCCGCCGCGCTGGAATACGCCCGCCGCCTGCGGACCGTCAAGGACGCGATGGCGGACGACCTCCTGCTGGTGATGCGCGTCTACTTCGAGAAGCCGCGGACGACGGTCGGCTGGAAGGGGCTGATCAACGACCCGCACCTCGACGAGAGCTTCCACGTCAACGACGGGCTGCGGATCGCGCGCCGGTTGCTGCTGGACCTGCTGGCCGCTGGGGTGCCCGCGGGCTGCGAGTTCCTCGACCCGGTGCTGCCCCAGTTCTTCGCCGACACCGTGACCTGGGGGGCGATCGGCGCCCGCACCACCGAAAGCCAGACCCACCGCGAACTGGCCTCCGGCCTTTCGATGCCGGTCGGCTTCAAGAACGGCACCGGCGGCGGCATCCAGATGGCGGTGGACGCCGTCGGCGCGGCGGCCCACCCGCACCACTTCCTTGGCGTCACCGAGCAGGGGCTGTCGGGCATCGTGGCCACGCGGGGCAATCCCGATTGCCACGTCATCTTGCGCGGCGGCAAGGACGGCCCGAACTACGACGCGGCCTCGATCGAGACCACCCTCGGCCTGCTGCGCGGCACCCGGCTCGCCGAGCGGGTGATGATCGACACCAGCCACGGCAACAGCGGCAAGGACTACCGCCGCCAGCCGGAGGTTGCCCGCTCGGTCGGCGAGCAGGTGGCCGAGGGCCAGCGTGGCATCATCGGCCTGCTGATGGAGAGCTTCCTGGTGGACGGCGCGCAGAAGGCCGTGCCCGGGCAGGACCTCGTCTTCGGCCAGAGCGTGACCGACAGCTGCATGGGCTGGGACATGACCCTGCCGGTGCTCGAGGGGCTGGCCGACGCGGTGAAGGCGCGGCGGCGGCGCGGCGCCTGACCGGGATCGCGGGCGCGGAGGAAGCGGGCAGATGGCGGCAGGCGTGGCGCGAACCACGGCTGGTCCAGCGGCCGCGGCGCGGCTGACCCGGCGCGGCGCGCTGCGGTCGGCGCTCTTCGGCGCGACGGCGCTGGGAATGGCGGCGGCGCGCCGGGCGGCGGCACAGGACGCCACGCCGCGGGCAGGCGCCGACCCGTTGCCCTCCTGGGCGGACGGGCCGCTGAAGACCGGGATCCTGGCGTTCGTGGCGGCGGCGACCGATCCGGGCAACCCGGCCTTCATCCCGCCCGCGCAGCGGATCGCCACGTTCGACAACGACGGCACGCTGATGTGCGAGTATCCGGCGCCGGTGCAGGCCTTCTTTGCGGTGGATCTGACGCGGCAGATCGGCGAGGCGGACCCCGAGGCGGCGCGGGCGCCGGTGTTTCGCCGGGTGCTCTCCGGCGAGTACGACGACCTGACCGGCGCCTATCCGGCGGGGTTCTCCGACGTCTTCAACGCGGTCAATGGCGACATGACCCAGCAGCGGTTCATTGCCTTCGCCCGCGCCTGGTTCAACCGCGCGGTTCACCCGGTGACCGGGATGCGCTTCATCGACATGGTCTACCAGCCGCAACTCGAGCTGCTGGACCTGCTGACCGCGAACGGGTTCGTGCCGTTCGTGGTGTCGGCGGGCAACGTCGACGTGGTGCGGGCCTTCGCGCCGGTGGTCTACGGCATCCCGACCTGGCAACTGGTCGGCACGAGCTACGACTACGAGTTCGCCGCAGCCGACGGCCAGGGCCAGGTGATGGGGACCATCGACGATGCGAGGGTGATCTCCTCCGCGAACAAGGCGACCGCCATCGCCCTCCAGGTCGGGCAGCGGCCGGTGGTCGCGGTCGGCAACTCCGACAGCGACACCGAGATGCTCGAATACGCCAAGGGCGGCCCGACCCCGGCGCTCACGCTGCTGGTCCACCACACCGACGGGGACCGCGAGTTCGCCTACGACCGGGACTACGCCTGGAGCCCCTTCGCGGCCGCGCTGGACAACGCCGGCACGGACGGCTTCACGCTGATCGACATGAAATCCGACTGGCGCGCCATCTGGCGGGAGACGCCGTCGCCCTCGCTGCTGACGGGCGGCTGAAGCCCGGCCTGGCCGCCGGTCAGCCCGCGAGCGCGGGCCGGGTCTTCCAGTGTCCGGTGGCCTGCTGGTAGGCGTAGGCGACCTGCAGGACGTGGAAATCGGCGTGGTGGGGGCCGACGATCTGCAGGCCGGTGGGCAGCCCGTCCCGGGTGAAGCCGGCCGGCACGCTGATGGCGGGGCTCTCGGTGACGGTGATGCGGGAGCAACTGCGCATCCAGGCGATGTAGCTCTCCATCGGCACGCCGCCGATCTCGGCCGGGTACTCGGTTTCGACCGGGAAGGGCGGCACCTGGCTGACCGGGCAGATCAGGGCGTCGTACCGCTCGAAGAAGCGGCGGGCGTTCTGGTAGGCGCGGGTGCGGGCCTGCTCGGCGCGGCCGAGTTGCGGCCCGGTCAGCTTGCGCCCCTCCATGATGTTCCAGATCACCGTCTGCTTCATCAGGTGGCCGTGCGTCTCCATCAGGGGGCCGAGGTTGGCCTCGAAGTCCCAGGCGCGGTAGGCCTCGAAGGCCTCATCCGCGTCGGAGAGATCGGGCGCGGCGTCCTCGACGATGCAACCGAGGTCGACGAAGACCTGGCGCTGCGCCGCGATCACCTCGGCCACCCGGGAGTCCACCGGCAGCCCGCCGAGATCGGGGCTGAAGGCCACGCGCAGGCCGCGCAGGTCGCGCTCCAGCGGGCGGGCGAACGAGGCGGGGTCCACCGGGAGGCTGACCGGGGCGCGGCGGTCCTCGCCGGCGATGGCGGTCAACTGGAGGGCGATGTCCTCAACGGCGCGGCCCATCGGGCCGGTGACCGGCATGGTGAACCAGGCCCCGGCATCGGGGTAGTTGGGAACGAGCCCCGGCGAGGGGCGGAAGCCGACGACGTTGTTCCAGCCCGCCGGGTTGCGGAGGCTGCCGCCGAGGTCGCTGCCGTCCGCCACGGCGTGCATCCCGGTGGCGAGCGCGACGGCCGCGCCGCCGCTGCTGCCGCCGCAGGAGACGGCGGGCTGGTGCGGGTTTCGGGTGACCCCGAAGACCTCGTTGAAGGTATGGGAGCCCGCCCCGAACTCGGGGGCGTTGCTCTTGCCGATGGCGATGGTGCCGCCCCGCTGCAACCGCTCGACGATCAGCGTGCTTTCCTCCGGGATGCGGTCGGCGTAGATGCGCGAGCCGGCGGTCGAGCGGATGCCCGCGGCGAGATTGGTCTCCTTGTGGGCGACCGGGAGCCCGTGCAGCGGGCCGAAGGTCTCGCCGCGGGCGAGCGCCATGTCGGCGGCGCGGGCGCCGTCCATCGCGCGCTCGGGCAGCAGGGTGACGATGGCGTTGAGCGCGGGGTTGACCCGCTCGATCTGGGCGAGGGTGGCCGCCATCAACTCCGTCGCGGAGAGGTCCTTGCGGCGGAGCATGGCGGCAAGGGCGGCGGCGCTGGCGAACAGGAAATCCGGGGCGGTCATCGGGTACTCCGGGGCGCGGCGGCGGCGGTCATGGCGGGATCATAGCGCGGCGGCGCGGGGCCGCCGGGGCCGCCGGGTTGACAGCCCGGGCCGCCCCGGTACGATGCGGCGATCCCGGGCGCGGCGGCGCGCCCGGTCGCAGGCTGGCGGGCATGGTTGGGCGATGTGGGCCGCCAGCGCGCCGTCCCGGGGCGATGCCCGACCGCGAGGGCCAGGCCATGAGCCCGTCGAGGCGCGCACAGGCAGTGATCGACGAGGCGGGGACCGACCCCGCGGGCGGGAGATGGCTCTCCATCCACGCCGCCTGCGAACTGCTGGGCGTGGACCAGTCGACGCTGCGCCGCTGGAGCGACGCCGGCAAGGTGCCGGTGTTCCGCACCCCCGGCGGCCACCGGCGCTACGCCGAGTCGGACCTCAAGGCGCTGGTGGGGGAGGGGCCTGCCCGGCAGGAGCGGACCCCGGTCAACCGGCAGGCGCTGACCGACCGCTCGCTCTCCGGCTACGAGGAGCAGTACCTGCGGTCGGTGCGGGAGCGGTCGTGGTTCCGGGCCTACAGCGCGGCCACGCTGGAGGAGCACCGGCGGCTGGGCCGGCGGCTGGTGGACCTCGCGATCCGCTACGCGGCGATCACGCAGGGGGCGGGCGACCGCGCCGCCCTGCTGGACGAGGGCCGGCAGATCGGGGCCCACTATGGCCGCGCCGGCGCCGCCAACGGGCTGAGCTCCGCGGAGATGCTGGAGGCATTCCTGTTCTTCCGGTTCCCGGTGGTGCACGCGGTGACCGGAATGATCGAGGAGCAGGAACTCGCCGCCCGGCGGGCGGTCCGGGTCTTCGCCGAGATCGGGCACTTCATGGACCAGGTGCTCATCGCCGCGATGGAGGCGCACGAGGCGGCGGCGAAGGCCGCGGCGCTGGTGCGGGCCGCCGGATGACGGCGGGCCAAAATCCGCCCATCCGCCAACCCGGCGAAGGGAGCCTCCCTGCCTCGCCGGGTCGACGGCGGCCGGAACCCCGGACGGCCCTGTCAGGCCGGTGAGTCTTCCTGGAACTCGCAGCGCAGTTTGACCTTGCCGGTCCGCGGGTTGCTGTATCCCACGTCCCGGCAGCGCAGATCGCGCTGCGATGGAGCGCTGGGGATCGTGGTTGAGATGATGCCGGTCATCATCACCTTCTGGGCATCGCGGTGGCCGGCGACGATGCGGCAGTTCGCGATGACGGCAATCGTGGCCGGCGATCCTTGCGGGATCGACCAGATCATGCGGGAGTTGCAGGCGATCGGGGCGTTGGTGGTGACCGTGGCGTAGATTCTGCTCACCCCGCCATCGAACCGCTGCATGAATCGCATCGATCGGCTGTTCTCGGTCGATGGCCCGCTGGCTCCGGCGGGCGAGACCTGCATCGTGCCGACCTGGACGCCGAAGACCAGCGTGACCGTCAGGACCAGTGCCGCGATCCGTTGCATTGCTGGCTGCCCTCCTCGATGACGGGACCCGCCCGGAACACTTGGAAGCTTCATCGTGCTCTCATGGCCGAATCATTCCCGCAATCGGGCATGAGCGAGGCCGCATGCCCCGCGGAGGATCCGCGGAGGATCCGCGGAGGATTTCGTGATGCTCGCCGCAAACAGCACGGGGGCCGCAGCGACCGTCCCCGTGCTGTTTGCGGTGGTGGTCTGCCCGGCTACACCTCCACGGGGTCAAGCTTGAGGTCGCAACTGAGCGCGATCTTCCCCGTCTTCGGGTCGCTGGCGCCGGATGCCGTGCATTCGCCCAGGACTTGCGGCTTCTCGCCAGACTGGTACACGGTTGCCGTGACATCGAGCGTCACGTCCTGGCCGTCGCGATGGCCGGCCTGGATGCGGCAGTTCGCCTTGATGGTCAATTCGACTACTGGCGCATCCTCGTAGCTGAAGGTCATGCGGGAGTTGCAGGCCAACGGAGCATCGGCGCTGGCCTTGCCGGTGATCCTGAACCGCTCGCCGAAGTAGCGCTCGGTGTACCGGAGCGACCGGCTGTTTTCGGTCGAAGGATTGGCCGCGGCGGCTGGCGTGGCGAATCCCGCCACGACGTGCATGCTGACGATCAGCGCGATCGCCGAAACCATTGCAATGACGCGTTTCATGGTTCCCACCTCTTGCGTTGCTGGCGGCATCCGCCGCCATTCGACATCCCGACGAGAATCTCGTTGGCAGGCGATTCTCGCAAATGCACCGGAACCTGTGCAGGGCCGGCCCTGCTTCGCCCGCGCTATCCGCGACCGACGCTCTCCCGGATGCTCCATCGTTCCCCGGCGCTATCCGACCGCGCCGCGTCCGCTTGGTGGCCAATGGCCCATCGGTGGTGCTGCCAGCAGCGCCGCGGCGGCGGGATTCGGCGCGCTGCCGGCACGGCTCGCGTTGCCGCGGCAACGCGGGGACGCCGCGGGGTCTGGTACACACCACGAAGCCGGGCGCGAACGCCGCGCCGCCACAAGAGGGCCAGCCCGCGCTCCCGGGCCGGTCCGGAAAGGCAATCCATGCAGACCACATCCGCGGCCAGCGACCGCTGGCTGGACCGCGCCGGGAAAGCCGGCGCGCTCGCCGCGCTGGCCATGCTCTTCGTGCAACTGCTCTGGCGGGCGGCGGCCGGCGGCGGCGCTCCCTCCTTCCCGGAGACGATCGTCGGTGCGGTCGCCCGGCTGACGCCGTACCAGGTGTTCGGCTGGATCACCGAGACCTTCGGCGCGGCGGCGCAGAACACCCTGTTCGCGCTGACGCTGGCCGGGATCGTCGCGGTGGGCTGGCGCGCCGGCCGCCGGGCCGGCGACTGGGCCACCGCCGGACGGTTCGGCCGCGGACCGGGCGGGCCTCTGGCGGCCGGGCTCGCGATGGCCGCGCTGCTGGCGCTGGCCGTTTTCCTCGTCATCCTGCCGCTCGCGGGCCTCGGGTTCTTCGGTCTGGAAAGCCGCCACGCGGCCCGGATCGTGGCGCAGACCGCGCTCACCTTCGCGCTGTGGGGTCTGCTCTGGGCCTGGCTGGCCGGCGAACCCGCCACCGCCGGCATCGCCGCCGCTGCCGCCGGCGCTCCAGGCGCGGAGTCCGCGGTCCCGGAGGCGGGTGGCGCGGCGGCCTCCCCGGTGTCGCGCCGGGCCGCCATCGAGACCGGGGCGGCCTCGCCGGCGGCGCTGGCCCTGCTGGGCGGCGTGGGCGTGCTGGGCTGGCGGTTGGCCCGCTCCCAGCCCGCGCCCGATCCGCTGGCCGCCGGCGAGGCGGCTCGCTCCATCGAGGCCACCGCCGAAGCGCGCGCGCGCGCGGCGGCGGTCCCGGCCACCCCGGCGGCCGCTCCTGCGGCCACCCCCGCAGCCGCGTCGGCCCCGGCGCCCGGGAAGGCTGGCGAAGACCCGGAGGGGGCAGCGGCGCCGGATGCGGCCGCAACGCCCGCTGCGCCGGAGGCGGCCGCGCTGCCTTCGTTCGCGGACCTCGAGGCGGGGGGGAGGCTGTCGCCGCGGCTCACGCCCCTCGGCGACTTCTACCATGTCTCCAAGAACATCGCCGATCCGCGGGTTGCGGCGGATGGCTGGTCGCTGGAGATCACCGGGCTGGTCGACACGCCGAAGCGTTATACGCTGGCCGAGTTGCAGGCGCGCTCCACGGTGCGGCGGATCACCACGCTGGCCTGCATCTCCAACGAACTGAACGGCCCGCTGATCGGCACCGCCGAGTGGTCCGGGGTCACGCTTGGGGATCTGCTCGCCGAGGCCGGGGTGAAGGCGGGGGTCGTCGATCTGGTCTTCACCTGCGCCGACGACTACCAGGACTCGATCACCCTCGAGCGGGCGTTGGACCCGGACACCATGCTGGTGACCGGCATGAACGGCGCCCCGCTGACCGACGACCACGGGTTCCCGGCGCGGATGATCGTGCCCGGCATCTACGGCATGAAGAACGTCAAGTGGGTGGAAACCATCGAACTGGTGGACACCGACTTCCAGGGATTCTGGCAGACCCGCGGCTGGTCCGACCCCGCGCCGTACCAGATCTGGGGCCGCATCGACACCCCCGCCTCCGGCGATGACGTGCCGGCCGGGCCAGCGGTCGCCGCCGGCATGGCCTCGGCCGGCGACCGCGGCGTCAGCCGGGTGGAGGTCAGCCTCGACGAGGGCGCGACCTGGGCCGACGCCGACCTGGAACCGGCGATCAACGCTCCCTTCACCTGGGTGCGCTGGCGCTTCGGCTTCGAGGCCCGCGACAGCGGCGATCTCTGGATCCGCGTCACCGACGGCGAGGGCAGCGTGGCGCCGCAGGAGGAGCGGCCGCCGCTGCCCGATGGCGCGACCGGCTGGCCCAGCCGCCGGATCAACGTCACCGGCTGACCGGTGCGCTTGCCGGGCACGCCGGGAGCGCACCGTCGGAATCGGGGCCGGGCTGCGGGCCGGGAGCGGCGCCCGAATCCCGGCCCCATCTCTTTTCCTGCCGCCGAACCGGGCACATGGCCGGGGCCGCTACCCCCTGCCCGTCGGCCCTCACCCGGACAGGTCTGGAACCGGCCGGTTCCGACCTCTGGCGACTCTTGCCCGCCATGCGCCGAAAGGCCGGACCCGGTTCCAGGCGTCACGATCAGTCTCGCTCCCTCGAACAGGGAGAGGGGTTTGCGGTGAGGGCCACTCCCCGGACCGGACGGGAGATTCAAAACGGACCCGAAATGAGGGGGTTAGGGGTGAGGGAAGGACCGGACAAACAAGACCCTCCGGGCATGCGCCGGCGGCCCCCCCCCCCCGCGTGTGAACCTGTGGGCTTGAATGATGAGGGGAAAACCCCTACACGGTCCGGGGAAACTCCCACAGCCCGGATCGGGAATTCGGCAAGAGTTCCCGTCCCGGTCTTGCCGTCCCGCGGCCTATGCTGGTGGCGTCTGAAACAGGTCCTGGCCGCGGCGGCTGACCCGGCCGGAAGGCGGGGGCGAACGCCCCCCACGCTGGAGAGACGACCATGTTGGATATCGCCAACATCCCCGATGACCGGCGCGCCCGGCCGGTGGCGGTGCATCCCGGCTGGCTGAATCCGGAGCCGATCATCGACGCCGTGGCGGTGCAGGAAACCCGCGCCGTCCGGTTCGCCGCCTTCTCCCAGATCCTGCGCACGGCGGGCGCGCTCGACCGGGCCGCCACCGACGTGCTGGCCGATCTCGGGCTCACCGCGGGCGCGTTCGGCGCCCTGCTCGAACTCGAGCGAGTCGGCGAGGAGGGCATCGCCCCCTCGGAACTGGCCCGCAAACTCGCCGTCGCCCGCCGCACGTCGACCCTCTACGTGGACATCCTGGTGCGCAGCGGATGGGCGTCCCGCCGCCCGCACCCGGCGGACCGCCGCATGGTGCTGGCCAGCCTGACGCCCGAGGGCCAGCGGTTGCTGCAGGACGTCGGCGACGCCTACCGCCGCCGCCTGGCCGCCCTCCTCGGCGACATCAGCCCGGTGCAGGCCGAGCGGCTGCGCCAGTTGCTGACGCTGATCGAGGTGGAACCCGACGCCGCCGAGGCGAGTTGATCCGGGATCGATGCGAACAGCTGCCTCCCACCCCCGGCCGGAATGGCCGGGGGTGGTTGTTTTCCGCCCAGCGGCGCCTCCGCCATGCGTGCTCCCGCGAGCGGCAACCCCGGCGCAACAGGAAGCGCCCCCGGCCATTTCGGCCGGGGGCGCTTCCTTCGCGCGATGCGCGGGGCGCGGTTGGCTACCCGCGCAAGACGCGAGCCTAGGCGATGCGGCTGCGGAGCGCGATGGCGCCCGCGGCGGCGGCGGCGGCGACGGCCGCGGCCAGCGCCCAGCCAGCCAGCGGGCTCTGCATCGGACCGACGCCCGCGACCGGCATTTCAGTCGGGGTCATTCCGCCCACGGCGGGCTCGGAGCCAGCATCGGCGGGCGCGGCCTCGGCAGCGCCGGCGCAGGGCTCGGGGCTCGCGGTCAGCGGCAGCACGCCGAGGGTGTTGTCGGCCAGTTCGCCCTTGGCGAACACGTCGTAGATGGTGCCCGGCTCAAGGGTCACGCCCGGAACCTCGAGGGCGACGTCAGTCGTGCCCGCGGGGCGGATCTCCAGGTCGTAGGTGCCGGCATCGACATCGGCGTACTCGCTCGCGTTCGGGAAGGCGAGGTTGGAGAAGAGGACCGGGCCGCCCTTCACCGCCACGTCCACCGCCGGGGCATCCGGCGAGTTGTGGATGGCGCGGACCCGGGCCTTGCCATCGGCGATGGCGGCGGTGTCGATCGGGTAGACCTGCGCGCCGATGTCGGCGAGCTTGCCGACCGCGGCCACTTCGTAGGAGGCGCAGGACTCGAGCGGCAGGGTGGCGCTGATCACCGCGTCGGTGGCAGGGCTGCCAGCCGGGGCGACGGCGACATCCACATCGCCGGACGGAAGGGCGACGAGGTCGGTGGCCTCACCGAAGGCGAGGTTTTCGATGGCCCGCTCGCCATTGACGAAGATGTCGACCGGCGGCGCGTCCGGGGAGTTGTGGACCACGCGGACCTGCGACTGCCCCTCCTCGAGGGCGAACGCCGGCGACGCGAGGCCGGACAGTCCTCCGGCCAGCAGCGCGATGGCCGCGACCCGGCCGGCGCGAGCGATGAATGGATGCATCGAGACTCCCTTTCTCCGGCCGAGGCCCGTCGCCTCGCCGGATTCGATCCCCGGGCGCCTCCACGGCCCCGTTCTGCACGGAGGGTCGCACGGCTGCCGCCGCGGCACCGTGGCGATTGTTACAGAACTCACGACCGATGGGTAACGGGTGCAACCAAACCCACAGCAACCCTCCGCCTGCCTCGCTCCCGCATAATGCGCGCCAGCGTTCGCCGCCCGG
>JBJTKE010000068.1:0-5729 GCA_046096285.1 Chloroflexota bacterium | reverse complement strand
CGGGCCTACACGATCATCAGCACCGATGCCGCGCCCGATATCCAGTCCACGGTGCAGGCGGCGTGGAACGCGTCCCTCGCCATGCCCTGCACCGCGACGGACGCGAACGGAATCTGCACCGAGACGACCTACGACCCGGCCTACGTGGCGACCATCACCGTCGAGCCCGCCACCTACAACCTCACGGCCAGCTCCACGCACTACGCGCTGAAGCTGCAGGGAACGGCGGACAGTTCGTGGGGTTGCGGCCCGACCTGCACCTGCCCAACCGGCGAGCCGGCCTGCGATCTCTCCGCGGTCACCGGCTGCGCCTCGCAGTGCTACCTGCGGAAGGACCGCGACCAGGTGGTCCCGGCGAAGGTCGTGTTCAGGAGCGGCGTCGCCAACTCGCGGGCCACGTTCTCCATCTCCGGCGGCGGGGCGGTCGCCTTCTCCGGCGGTCCGGACGCCGCATCGCAGGTGCAGGCCACCTTCGAGGACATCGAGTTCAAGGCCACCACGACGAACAACGGCATCAGCGCCAGCTACGCCTCGGACACCACCGTCCGCCGCTGCCGGTTCGTCAGCGTGAAGTGGGGCGTCGACATGCCCAGCACGGCGACGAGCGGCAGCACCTACACCGTCATCGACAGCGAGTTCACCAAGAGCCTGTTCGCCATCTCCATGCAGAAGGCGGGCAACATCGCGCGGGTGAAAACCGAGAACGGCCGCGGCAGCCAGGTCTGGGGGAACACCCGCGGCTGCGTGGTCTGGGGCAGCGGGCACGTCACCTTCGAAGGCCCGTTGATGTGCTACCTGCAGGGCGGCAGCTCGACCGCCTTCTCCTCGTCGGCGATGGGGGTCTACACCCAGCTTTCCGGCGGCACGGGCGGCATCAATGTCAGCACCGCCACGCTCGACTCCGCCACCGGCGCGATCACCAACGCGGGCACGGCCACCGAGGGGCTCGATCCGGACACGGGCCAGCCCTTCTTCCAGATCATGGGAACCGGGTCGAGTTCGGGGACGCAGTACCTCTTCCAGTTCGGGCTGTTCGCCGACAAGACCGCGTTCATCGCGCTGCGGAACACGGCGATCAGCAGCCTCGGCACCGGCATCTGCCAGAACATGGCCAGCGGAACGAATCCCGTCAAGTGGGTGACGGCGGCCAACCTGAAGATCACCAACTACAAGACCATGTGGTACAGGGGCGCTGGCAACGCCTACTGCGTCTCGCCGGACCTCTCGGCGACGCCGCAACTGGCGAACACCAACGCCACGACCACCGCCAGCCCGACCCAGTTCAACCCGTCTTCCGGCATCTGCACCACATCCGACTGGAAGGCGCCAACCGCGCTGACCCCGAACTACAGGACGCCGGCCCTCCCCAACCCGTACCCGTCGGATACGTCCGGAGCCTCCAACCCGCCGGGCGGACGCTGCACCACCAGTTCGGTCTGCGCCAACAGCGGCTCATGCTGCCCCGCCACTGGCACGCAGACCTGCAGCACCGGCGGCGACAGCGCCACCACGATCGCCAACGGCATCTGCATGTGCCTCGGGATCAACGTCGCCTGCGACGCCGACAGCCAGTGCTGCAACGGCTACTGCCACCCGACCTACAAGCAATGCACCTGCGCCGCCGACGGCGCGGCCTGCTCCAGCAACGCCCAGTGCTGCAACGGGACCTGCGCGACCGGTTCGTGCGCGGTTCCCACCTCCACGCCGTCGCCACCATAGCCGGGCCGGGGCGCCGCGGCCGATCAGCCGAGGGCGACGTCGCCGTCGGCGGGCAAGGCGGCGGCGGCCTCCGGGTGGCGCAGCGCGATGACGATGGTGCGGTCGTCGGAGGTGAAGGCGCTCACCCGCGGGGAGCGCAGGAAGTCACGGAGATGCTGCCGGGCGGCGATGGGGTGGCTGCCTGCGGCGGCAAAGGCGTAGAGGGGGTCGAAAAAGGGTTCGCGGGGGTCGGACGGCCGCTCGAGCGCGAGCGGCAGCAGGGCGTCGGTGATGACCGCGAAAGCGTCCACCGGATCGTGGAGTTCGACGTCGATCAGCAGGTGGCCGTTGGGATCGGTCAGCAGGAACCGCTCGTCGCTGGCGGCCTGCGGGTAGGCGGCAACGACGAACGCGCCATCGCGGCGGGCGATCACCGCCCCGTTCCCGCGCTGGGCGACCCAGAAGGCGTGCGGCCGCGAGACGGCGAGGGTCAGGGTGGTCGCCCACTCCCCGATGCGGGCCGGGTCGTCGAGCAGGACGCGGGCCTGCCGCGCGAGGGCCTCGCGGGCGGCGTCGAACGCGCCGGTCAGGATGCCCGCCGGGGAGGGCAACGCCTCCGCGCCCAGCAGCAACTCGCGGACGTGAGCGACCGCCACATCGACCGCCAGACCGGCGCCTTCGCTGCCGAAGCGGGCCGCGCCGCTGCCGTCTGCCACGGCGATGATCATCGTGCCGTCGGGCAGGACCTCACCGTGGCAGGCGTCCTGCCCGGGTTCGCCGGCCTCCTCGTGGGCGTCGCCGGGCACCGAGGCCCCGACCACGGCCCAGAGGTCGCGGACCGCCCGCCGCGCCGCCTGTGTCTCGTTCATCGTGCACCCCTCGGTCCCGCTCGACCGGCCGCTCGTCCCCGCAACGGCCCCCGTCCGCACGGAGTTGTAGCACATGCCGGGCGATGCTCGCCCCATGCCGTGTGCGGATACCTGCCATCACGTTGGTCGAGCGGCGGATGGTGCGGTCCGGGTCAGCCGTCCCGGGCGTCGCGAAGATGGGGCAGGAGTTCCGCGGGCTCGGGTGAGCCGAACTCGCGGTGCAGGACCCGCCCGTCCCGGCCGACGAGGAACACGGTGCGCCGGATGCGCTCTCCGTCGTCCTTCATGGCGCCCCAGGCGATCGCGGTCTGGTTGCCGGGATCGACGAGCAGATCGAAGGGAAAGTCGTAGGCGTCGATGAAGGCCTGATGGCTCTCGGCGTCGCCGTAGTTGATGCCCATCGGCACGGTGTCGAGGGCGGTGAAGTCGGCAATGGCATCGCGCACGGCGGCCAGTTGGGTCGCTCAGCCGCTGGTCTGGTCCTTCGGGTAGAAAATGATCAGGGCGCGCTTCTTCCCGCGCAGATCGCCCAGCCGCACGGTCTCACCGCGCGTATTCAGGAGCGCGAAATCCGGGGCGAGATCGCCGGTTTCGACTGTCATGGTCTCCCCTCGCATCATCACCGGCGGATCACCCCGCCCGCACGACAGGGATTGTAGGGAAGCACGCGCCGGGATGCGAGCCAGCGACGCCAAAGCCGGCCCGGGGGTGTCCCGGGCCGGGCGGTATCATGCGCGCGGCGTCGCATCCGGCCGGGGTTTCCGGAACCGCATCGGGCGGCGCGGGACCGCCAGGCGGCGGGCGCGGAAGTGATCCTGAACGGCCACGCCCACGATTTCGAGTACTTCGAACCGCGCCTGCCCAGCGGCGTGAAGGACCCCAGGGGCATCGCCCAGATCGTCGTCGGCACGGGAGGCCCGGTGGACCCGATGGATCCGGTGGATCGCCTTGAGGCCGGGGTGGCCTACGGGGAGATTCGCATTGGCGACACGCCCGGCATCCTGCGGCTCACGCTCGGCACGGATGCCTACCGTTGGGAGTTCGTCGGAACGGACAATGCCGTCCTCGCCCACGGCAAGGGAACCTGTCACTGACCCCGGCCGCCTACCGCGGCTGGTCCCCTGCCTCGCGGCGCCGGCCGAGCAGGCGGGAAAGCAGGCCGGGCGGCTTCGGCGGTCTGGCGGCGGCCTCGAGGCGGCGGCGCGTTTCCTTCGGCAGGCGGCGGGCGTCCGGCAGGATCACGTTCGCGCCGGGCGGCAGGGCCGCGGGCGCGCCAGGGACCACCACGTCCACGGCCTCGTAGAGGCCGAGCCCGCGGTCGGCGGCCCAGGCGGCCGCCTCCAGCACGGCGGCGTAGATCGGCGCCGCGTCCATCTCGGCCTCGGCGAGGCGGCGCAACAGCCGCGCCTCCCGTTCCTCCAGCATCTCGCGGAACCGGGGAACGAGGCGGGCGGGCACATGGGCGCCGCCCATCATCGACATCGCCGGGTCGAGGCGGATCGGCATGGCGCGGGCCACGGCGGGCGGCAGTCCCGCCTCCCCGAACAGGCGCGACGGGGGCCGCAGCAGCATCCCGGCCCCGCGGTCGATGCGGGCCTCCCATGCGGTGAGACTGGCCCCCGGCACGACAAACGCCGGATATCGCGCGGCGAGCGCCTGGGCGAGCCCGAAACTGACCGCGTTCGCGCCCTCCTCGCTGCCGCGGCCGGCCCGGGCGACCCCCTGCCGGGACCGCGCCGCCGCGCCCGCCGCCCACGCGCCGCCCCCGGGGAAGAGCGCCGCCACGGCGGCATCATCCGGGCCGCCGTCGGCGAGCAGCAGACGGACCCAGGCGGCGACGGTGTCCTCGTCGAAGGGGTGGAGCGTCTGGGTCACGGGCGCCTCCGGAGGGGTGCTGGTGCTACGGTTGCGCGATGATCCGCGCGGACGGCCAGAGCGGGGGTGAACGCGATGAACGGCACGACCGCGCCAACGAACCGCCGGGAGCCGCGACGGTGAGCGCCAGCGAGCGCCCCGGCGCGGGCGGCGGCCCCACCGGGAACCGTACCACCCTGGCGGTGGGCGGCGAGGCGGTGGCGATCCTCGCGGCGCTGGGCCGGGAGCCGGACGCGCGGCACCTGCTGGACCGGGGGCCGATGGCCCACGTTCCGGGGCTGCCGTGGTCGCCGCCGGTCACGGCGTGGCCGTTCGCCGACGCCGCCTTCCACCGGGTGCTGCTGCTCGACGACCTCGCCGTCGTGGTCGATGACGAGGCGGCGGTCGCGGAGGCGGCGCGGGTGCTGGTTCCCGGCGGCGACCTGCTGCTCCGGGTTCCCGCCGAGGGGCCGCTGGCATGGCTCGACGCGCCGAACGCCGCCCGCTACCTGCGGGACATCACGCGGCTGGGCAGGCGGCCCGCCGAAACCTCGGCGCTGGGCTGGCGCAGGCACTACCGCGAGGAGGATCTGCGGGAGATCCTGGAGCCGCACTTCCCCGGGGCGACCCTCTCCCGGCGCGGGCTGGGACTGGCGGAGGCCGCGCGGCTGGCCGCCCACCTGCCCGGCGCGGCGCGGCGGCGGGACCTGCCGCCGGATGCGCTGGTGGCGCGGCTGCGCGCGCTGGAGGACCGGATCGCGCTGCCCGGCGCGGGGTGGGCATGGTGGGTGAGGGCGCGGCGGCCCGATTGATTCACTCCCCGCTTATGCACCGGGCCTAATGTGTTTCCCGCGGGTTGCGGACGAGTCAACCCGGCACGGGAACCAGGAGGCCAATCATGGACGAGACCCGTTTCGAGGATCTGGTGCGGACGTTCGGCGCGGAAGCGAGCCGGCGGCGGGCCATCGTGTCGGCCGCGGCGCTGGTGGTGGCTGGCGCGCTCGGGCGCGCATCCGGCGAGGACGCGGCGGCCCGCGGCAAGCGCTCCCGCAGGAGCGTGCGCGCCGCCGCCGGCAATCCGACGAAGACCACGATCTGCCACTAGTCCAGGGACGAGAACTGGTATTACAAGATCACGGTGGACGACAAGGCGCTGAAAGCCCACAAGGCGCACGGCGATTTCACCTACGGCAACTGTTGCAACACCGAGGAGTGTTCATGGGAGGCGACCTGCGCCTCCGGATCCTGCGCCTGCAACCACAAGGACTTCTGCGGCGATCAGCAGGCCTGCGGCGAGGGCTGCGGGAC
>JBJTKE010000067.1:0-2770 GCA_046096285.1 Chloroflexota bacterium | reverse complement strand
CCCCAACCCCTCCCCCGCTGCGGCGGGAGAAGGGCCGCCGGGGGAGGAGATGGCAGGTGGGGGCCTGTGCGGGAACGGGCCCCCCGGCGCAAGGCAGGCGGCCGGGGTGGAGCGTGGCGACGGCGCTGGAGGCGGCGTGTCGGCGGACTGGAACTTGGGGGGACCGCCTGCGGCCCGCTGCCCGCTACTGGCAGACCCAGGCGTCCCGGTTGCCGACCGACCACATCCAGGCGGCGGCGTAGGCGTTGGCGCGGGGGTCGAAGATGTCGTACCCGGCGTAGGGCGTGTCGTCCCAGGTGAAGGGCTTGAACTGGAACAGGCCGTAGGCGCCGCCGACCTCGTCGGTGGCGGTGGGGGTGAGGTCGGACTCGCAGCGGGCCACCCGGAGCATGTCCTCGCGGGACTGGCCGTAGTAGTCGGCGGCCTCGTAGATGATCTGGATGATCTCGTCGCGCCGGTAGTCGCGGGGGGCGTCTCCCGCGCCGGGGGCGGAGAGGTAGCGGCCCTCGATCCATCCGGTCTCGCCGTCGGCGGTCACCTCGACCCAGCCGGCATCGACGCGGCCGGTGAGCGCGGCCGGTTCGTGCCGGTTCATCGCGGCGACGATCTCGGCCTCGCCCGACGGCGCGGCGCGGACGTTGAGGCGGGAGTCGGCGAGGGCCCGCTGCTTGCCGAGCAGGGCCGCGATCTCGGCGGCGGCGGGGGGAATGGCGAGCGCGGGGGTCTCGATTGCGCCGGTTTCGGCCCAGCCGGAGAGCCGGCCCCACAGCACCGGGTAGAACCCGGCGTCGGCGCGCCCGGCTACCACGATCTTCGCGTCCTGCGGCAGCAACAGCAGGATCGGCGCGCCGGGATCGGGTTCGCCGCGCAGCCGGATTTCGGCGGTCGTCGTGCCGATGGTCCTCGTGCCCGCGGCGGGTTGCTCCGCGACGGGGGTGACGGACTGGGCGCGCGCCGGGGCGGCCGCGGCGAGCAGCGATGCGGCGATGGCGACTGTCCGGCACAGGCGAGCGAGCGGCATGGGCGTCAATCCTCCGCGAAGCGCCGAAAGTGTACCGCGTCCGCCCGGGGCCGCCCGGTTGGCGGAGCCTGCGAGGCACAGGCCCGCGGTGGCTCCCACCCGCCGCCCGGACGCCGGGCGTGGTCTAATCCCGGCGTCCGCGCCGTCGTTCCGGCAACTGTTGGAGGCCCCATGCATCCCGAGACCATCGCCGTGCGAGGCGGCATCGTGCACCACCCCGGCGACGAGGTGTCGCCGCCAATCCACCTGTCGACCACCTTCGTGCAGCCGGATGTGGTGCCGCCCGGGCAGTTCTCCTACGGGCGCGGGGGCAGCCCGGGCTTCCTGCCGCTGGAACGGGCGCTCGCCGAGGTGGAGGGAGGAACCGACGCGGTGGCCTTCAATGCCGGGGCGGCGGCGTTCGTCGCGCTCGCGGAGGAGACGAAGCCGGGCACCGCGGTGGTCTTTCCCGAGGATGCCTACTATGGGTTCCGGGTGTGGATGGAGAACAACGCGGCGCGGTTCGGCTGGGACTTGCGGCTGGTGCGGCAGCAGGACCTCGGCGCGGTGGAGCGGGCGCTCGACGGGGCCTCGTTCCTCTGGGCGGAGACGCCGACCAACCCCACCCTCGGGGTGGCCGATCTCGCCGCCATCGGGCAGTTGTGCGCGGCGCGGGGCGTGCCGTGGGCCTGCGACAACACCTTCGCCTCGCCCGCGCTGCAGCGGCCGCTGGAGTTCGGGGCCGCAGCCTCGATGCACTCGGTGACCAAGTACATCGCCGGGCACAGCGACGTGATCATGGGCGCGGTGATCGTGCGCGACGCCGAACTCGCGGGCAGGCTGCGCGGCCGCCGCAGCAGCAACGGCACGCAGCCCGACGGGTTCGGCTGCTGGCTGGCCCGCCGCGGCCTGCAGACCCTGCCGCTGCGGGTGCGACAGCAGGCAGCCACCGCGCTGGACCTCGCCGGGCGGCTGCAGCGGCACCCGAAGGTGCGGATGGTCCACTACCCCGGGCTGCCCGACGCGCCCGGGCACGAGGTGGCGGCCCGGCAGATGCGCGGCGGCTTCGGGGGGATGCTCTCGATCGTGCTGGCGGGCGGCGAGGCGGCGGCGATCGCGCTGCCGGGGCGCTGCCGGGTGTGGGTGCCTGCCACGAGCCTCGGCGGGGTGGAGTCGCTGATCGAGCGGCGCGCCCGGTGGGCGGGAGAGGTCGCCGACCCGGCGTTGCTGCGCCTCTCCTGCGGCATCGAGCACGTGGACGACCTGTGGGACGACCTGGAGCAGGCGCTCGGGTAGGCGAGGGTCAGCGGCCGCGGCGGAGACCGTCCACGAGGCGGGTGGCGGCGAGCGGGGTTCGGCCCTCACCCCAAACCCCTCTCCCTTTGCGAGGGAGAGGGGCTTCTTGTTGAGGGATCAGGCGGGGAGCAGCGAGGAGTCGAAGGCCTTCGCCGGGTCGAGATCGGCGGGGATCAGGCCCTGCGAGGCCATCCAGTCGGCGTACTCGGTCCAGCGCCCGGCGGTCTGCGTGCCGAAGGGAACGCCGCCGGCGGTCCAGGTGGGGATGACGAGGGCGATGCCCTCGGTCTCCACGTCGCGGTCGAGGTCGGGGCTGGCGGCGGCGTTCCCTTCGGCACGCAGACGGCCGGGCGCTGGACCGAGTACGCCGACTGGATGGCCTCGCAGGGCCTGATCCCCGCCGATCTCGACCCGGCGAAGGCCTTCGACTCCTCGCTGCTCCCCGCCTGATCCCTCAACAAGAAGCCCCTCTCC
>JBJTKE010000066.1:0-4624 GCA_046096285.1 Chloroflexota bacterium | reverse complement strand
GCCCATGCCGCGCACGTCGCCGATGGCCGGGTGGCGGTCGGCGAGTTCCCACAGGCGGTGCTTGAGATGGTCGCCGACGACCCGCGCGTTCTCCCGCAGGTTGTGGGTGGCGATGTAGTTCAGGTTGGCGAGCGCGGCGGTCTCCACGCCAACGTGATCCGCATCTGCCCGCCGCTGATCGTCACGAAGGCCGACGTCGACGCCGCCATCGAGGCGCTCGACGGCGCATTTGCCGAGGCGGCACGCGCCGCCTGACCGCGCTGTGGCACAGTTCGCGAGGCAGACCGCCCGGGAGGTCCCGGCGGCGCGGAGCGAAACAGGGACGTTTCGGGAGGGAACCCCATGCAGCCAGTGAACCAGCAGGACTCCCAGTCGATCATCGACCGCTTTATCGGCGTGATCAAACTCGACCCGTTCACCTTCCAGTCGATCAAGCGCGATCCCGCCGCCACGAGTCAGGCATGGATCATCGTCCTGCTCGCCGGCCTGATTTCGGGGATCGCGACGGCCCGGCAACTCGCCCAGATCTCGATCGACTTCCAGCAGTCGCTCGACCAGGCGAGCCGGGAGAACCCCGATCTCGCCGCCCAGATCTCCACCATGCAACTCCAGTCGCTCGACACCTCCGGCGGCCGCCTCGCCACGATCGTCTTCTCGGTCCTCGGCCTGATCATCGCCTGGTGGCTGTTCGCGGCGCTCGCGCGCTGGGCCGGGCGCCAGTTCTTCGGCGCAGATCCCGACGCCACCTCCGCCGAGGAGATGCGCCGCCTCACCGGCTGGGCCTACGCGCCAAGCCTGCTCCAGATCCTCGCGCCGGTGCCCGTCATCGGCCCGATCATCGCCTTCTTCGCCGGAATCTGGACGCTGGTCGTGACGGTCTATGCGGTCCGCAACGGCCTGAACCTGACCACCGGCAAGTCCATCGGGGCCTCGATCGTCGCCTGGATCCTGCCCGGCATCCTCATCGGGCTGCTCGTCTGCGGGTGCGTCGGCATCGTCGCCGCCACCGGCGGCATCACCCCGACGACGGGCGCGACGCCGATCCCGTAAGGCCGGTCGGGCTGCCGGGCGGCGCGACCGCCCGGCGAATCCCGTTTCGTGCGTGGATCATCCTGACGGCATCCGGCGTACTCATCGTGAATGGCCCGCCCGCACGCGGCACGGGCGGGCCCCGGACCGAATGCCGCACCCAGGAGCAGCAGCGCCATGCAACCCATGATCCGGCCGGCCGGGACCGGCGATTCGCTCGTCAGCAGGATGATCGGGGTCAGCACCCTCAGCAGACCCGTGTTCTCGGATATCCGCCGGGACGTCGACGCCACCACCCAGGCGCTCATCGTCGTCGCCATCGCCGCCATCGCGGCGGGCATCGGGGCCATCGGGTCCAACCAGCCGGGCATCGTCTGGCAGGTCATCATGGCCGTCATCGGGTGGATCGTCTTCTCGGTGGTCGCCTTCCTCATCGGCTCGCTGTTCGCCAGCCGGGACCAGCACATCACCCTCGGCCAGGTGCTCCGCCTCGTCGGCTTCGCCCAGGCCCCGAAGGTGATCGGCGCGCTCGGTTTCATTCCGCTCGTCGGCTGGTTCGCCGGGCTGATCGCCGGCATCTGGTTTCTCGTCTGCGCCATCTACGCCCTGCGCGAGGCGTTCAACGTCTCCACCATCAGCGCCGTCCTGATCGGCCTGATCTCCGGCGCGGTGGTCTTCGGCGTTACCGTGCTCGTGGGCACGGTCTTCAATCTCGCCGGAAACGTGCTCAGCTGGTTGTTCTGATCGCGCGTTCCCTCACCGCCGCCCCGGGCGCCGGCGCACAGCGCCAACCCGGGGCGGCTGTGTATCATCCGCCCCAGGATCAGCCCGCTGCCGCTCGCGACAGGAGCCACCGTGGAAACCATCTATCGCGCATCCGTCACCTCGACCGGCGACGGCCGGAACGGCCACGTCCGCAGCGACGACGGCCTGCTCGACCTCGACGTCGCCCGCCCACCGGTGATGGGAGGTTCCGGCGAGGCGACGAATCCCGAGCAACTCTTCGCCGCGGGCTACGCCGCCTGCTTCCACAGCGCCGTCAAGAACATCGGCCGCCAGACCGGCATGGACACCTCCGGCACCGAGGTCACCGTCGAGGCCAGCCTGCTGAAGGGCGACGGCGTTTTCGGAATCTCGGTGGTCATCCATCTCCGCGCCGACCACCTCGACGACGCGGCCGCGACCCTGTTGCTCGAACGCGCCCACGAGTTGTGCCCCTACTCCAACGCCACCCGCGGCAACGTGAACGCTCGCCTGGTGCTCGACCGGGGATAGCCCGGTTCCCGGCACGGTCGCCATTCCGGAGCGACAGCCCACGCCCGCCGCAGTTCTCCTGCGACGAGCGGGGTCCCTCACCGTACGGCCGCCCGGCGGGTTCGGCAGCCCGCGGCTGTCCGAACCGTCGCAGCGCCCGATCGGCCATCAGTGGCAGTAGGCCACCTCGCAGAGGTCGTCGCCCCAGATCGTCTCCTGGATCGCCTCGCACCCCAGTCCGTCGTGGTCCGGATCCAGCCCGAGCGGGTCATCCTCGCCCACCGGGAAGGCGAAGTCCGGCACGCGGTCGCAGGGCGGAACCGTCTCTGGACCGATCGGCACGCATGGAGAGACATAGTCCGGGTGGCACTCGTACACCTCCTGCGCCACGCCCCGCACCTGCCCGGGCGTGGCCACGAGCGCCACGAGCGCCACGAGCGCAAGCAGCCGCGCCGCGTCCACCGCCAACCGCGTCCCGCCATCCGCCGTTGCATTCATCGTGTCCACCTCCTTCGCCTCTGCGCTCCGCTCGTTGAAGTTGTGTCGATGCTCTGCGCATGCTGCCAAATGGCCGGGGGGTTCCTCCGCCGCGTCCGGGTTGCGCGCCGGGTTCCGGTCCTGTCACGATGCCGTCGCGTCCGGCACGCCACGCCGGGCCGCGGTTTCCGCCCGTTCGCCGCTGCCGCCCCCCGGAGGGTTCCCGATGCCCACTGTCGCCGTCGTCCAGGCCGCCCCGGTGCTCTTCGATGGCGATGCCTCGGTGAGCAAGGCCGTTGGCCTCGCCCGCGACGCGGCCGCACAGGGCGCGACCCTCGTGCTCTTTCCCGAGGCGTTCATCCCGGCCTACCCGCGCGGACTCTCCTTCGGCGCGGTCGTCGGCAGTCGCACCGCCGAGGGCCGGGCCATGTATGCGCGATACGTCGCGAACAGCATCGACGTTCCCGGTCCGGGCACGGCCACGCTGGCGGCGGCCGCCCGCGACCTCCGCATCACCCTCGCCATCGGCGTGATCGAGCGCGATCCTGCAGGGGGCACGCTCTACTGCACGCTGCTCGTCTTCGGCCCTGATGGCTCGCTCCTCCATCATCACCGCAAACTGAAACCCACCGCCAGCGAGCGCCTCGTCTGGGGCGAGGGCGACGGCCGTTCCCTGCGCGCGGTCGACACCCCGGCCGGCAAGGTTGGCGGCCTCATCTGCTGGGAGAACTACATGCCGCTCGCCCGCGCCGCGCTCTACCAGCAGGGCGTGCGGGTCTGGCTCGCGCCGACGGCGGACGCCCGCGAGGTCTGGCAATCCACCATGCGCCACATCGCGCTCGAGGGCCGCTGCTACGTGCTGGGCGCCAACCAGTTCGTCACCCGCGACATGTACCCGGAGGACCTCGGCCCTGCCGCCGCCGCCGAACTCGCCGCCGCGCCGGAGATCATGTGCCGGGGCGGCAGCGTCATCGTCGATCCGCTCGGCGCGGTCATCGCCGGCCCGCTCTGGGACCGCGAGGGCATCCTCGTCGCCGATCTCGACCTCGACGCCATCGCCGGGGCAAAAATGGACTTCGACCCGGTCGGCCACTACGCCCGCCCGGATGTCCTCACGTTGCGCGGCAAGGGCACAAAGCCGAACGCCCTTCCCACCTCTGCCCGCGACCTTCACCGGAACCCAGATCGCGCATCACGGAATGCAGCCCGCCGGGGGCGCAAGGCCGGCCGTGCCTGAGGGCTGTTTCAGCGGCAGCAGCGGCGGCCCGGTATGGTCGAGCCGGGGATCCTGTTACTCAAGAGGGTCAGTGACCCAACCAGGATTAACGTAGCTGTCGACATGCGCGGCAAGCCAGACCAAGGAAATGTCGCAACAGCACGTGCAACCGGCAGTGCAGCCGGTGGGCGTCCCGCCAAGCAGGGCACAGCGATTGAAGGACCAGTTGCACGCTCCGTAGGAGTCCGGACAGGCTTCCACGCCAGGTGATTCCATGCGCGCGGCTGGTGCTGGTGCGGGTGCGGGTGCGGCAACCAAGATCGTCGTCCAGCCTCCCGGGCAGCTTACATCGAGCGAGGACTCCCCGAACTTCGCGACGGCGGCATCGCAAACGCGGGTGATGTCGCGGGAGCGCGCGGTCGCCGTCTCGGCGCCGGGGCCAGCTACCGCGGCCGTCGCCCCCGGCTGTGCGAGCGTCACCCGGCCCATATGGCGGGGGCTTTTGTCATTGCCGCGCACCTTCGCCAGCGACACCGGCCGTCCCTTCCGCAGGTGATACACCTTCCCGGTCGGGACCGACAGCGAGAAGGCGATGGACGAACCATCCGGCTTTCCCTCGCCCCGGTCGGCATAGGCGACCCAGCCGCC
>JBJTKE010000065.1:0-6746 GCA_046096285.1 Chloroflexota bacterium | reverse complement strand
TCCCACAGGACCGGGGATCCGGGAGGTCCCGGCGCGGTTCACGCGAGGCCCGGAACGTGCGGGGTGGAGGCCTTCGCCCCGGGTGCCCCGACCTGCCACGCTCCCCTCTCGCGGCGGCTGCCAGCATCCGGCTGGGACTTGTGCCGCCTGCTGGCCAGATCAGTCTCCGTCAGGTCCGGATCGCGATCATCAACGCAGTGTTCAGCGACCCATCACCGTTTGTCGATGACCCTGGCGATGCTCCGGAAAAGGTCGCCCGCCGATGATCAGCGCGTCTTGCCGGTCCACGCCCGGATGAATTTGCCATTCGGCCGGATGTAGGTGATGGTCGCGTTCACCGCCGCGTCGACGAACAGATACGCCATCCCGGACAGCCCATTCACCTCCGCCAGGATATTCAGCGGGGCAACCGGGAAGTCGGTCACCGGATCGTACTCGGAGGATATGTTGACGGTCGTGTCACTGGAAGGCCGGTTACGACAGCGATCGCAGGTGATCGTGAGCCGGAACTGGGCCCGCCGGACCCCCGACCCGGTTCTCCGCACGTTGTAGGGACCCTGGGCGACGACATGGAGCCAGGCCGCCGTATCGGACAGGGTGGCCGCGACCGGGTGTGACCGGAATCCGGCAGCACCAGCGATCGCCCCAACGGCAGACAGGACGAGAGGACGGCGCAACATGATCGATCCTCCATCATCGAACCACGAATCACATCGATCCCTCGCCAATGACCCGGGCGATCACCGGGCGCAGGACGCGCAACCGGTGAGACCGGCAGGTGCGAACGAGTGGTCGCTGCACTGGATGAACTGTGGATGCCGAACCTGAACTCCGCCACCGGGCGGTGACCGCTGCCCGTGGTGGTCGGTAGCGTGGAGAACCGATCGTCGCCCGTGGTAGGCGTTGGCGGCATCACCCGGTTCGTCGCGGTTGGATGGCAGCAACGTGCGGCGTCGCGGACAGCCTCAGCCGACGCCCCTGGTTGGCGGCGATTGCGTGGCAGCAAGCAGCGCGGGCGCCCGTGACTCCTGCATCTGCCGCTCCGCCAGCCCATCGGGATGCCACTGCGCCACGCCCGGCCGGACCAGCGCCGCGGAGACCACGAGATCGGTCGGACCCGCCTCGCGCAGCACGAGATCGTCCTGGACCCCATCGCAGACCACCCGGATGACAAGCCAGCCCGGGCGCATTCACGACTCCGCTACCCGGCCCGGGCAACGCGCCGGCCTGGTCGCGCAGCCTCGCCCACGGCCGTTGCCGGAGTTCCGGCGCCCGCCAGGTCACCATCGGAGAGGTGCGGCGGTCGGCCTGAGCCAGGCGGCGCCTGCTGGCGAGTCCAGTCTCCGTCAGGTCGTGATCGCTATCATCGGCGTGGTCTTCAGCGCCCCATCACAGTTTGTTGATCACTCCGGCGGCTCCTGGATTCAAGGTGAAGCACGACAGCGGCCCGCGGAGCCGCCGGATTCGATCGAGCGATGCGGCCGTCCCGCCGGCCGCTCCCGGGGACAGGCACGATGCTGGAAATCCGCCCTCGCGATCCGTTCTCCCGCCCCGATCCGCCGGACGACGCCCACGGCGGCTGGAGCTGGATCGACCTCCATCTCCACACCGCTGCCTCCGGGGACGCCACCAACTGGTGGGTCAAGGCCATCGGCCTCGGCGGCGTCACCCGCGAATCCGCGACCACCCCGGAAGCGGCGCACGCCATGGTGAAGCACGCCGGGATGGACTTCGTGGCCATCACGGATCACGAGACCATCGAGGGGGCGCTGACCCTTGCCGGGCGGCCCGATGTGGTCATCGGCGAGGAAATCAACGCGGTGTTCCCCGAGGATGGCTCCACCGTCGACGTGCTGGTCTACGGCCTTGGCCCGGAGCACCACCGGATCCTTCAATCCCTCCGGTCCAACGTGCACCTCCTGGTCGACGCGCTGCGCGAATTCGACCTGCCGCACGTGCTGGCCCACCCGCTGTTCGCCCCGGACGCCCGGTTGACCCGCGCCATGGTCGAGAAGCGGATGGTCCTGTTCGGCCTCTGGGAGACCATCAACGGCTCCCGTCCGGCGGCGCAGAACCGGCTGGCCGGCGCGGTCGCCCGCGCCGCCGACGCCTCGACGCTCCGGCAGCTTGCCCGGCTGCACGACCTCGCGCCGCCGCCCCATGCCCGGATCGCCGGCGTGGGCGGTTCGGACGATCATGGCGGCATCTACGGCGGCACCACCTGGACCATGCTGCCGCGCGCCGGATCGGCCGCCGATGTGCTCGACGCCCTGCGCGAGGGCGCCGTCACCGCCGGGGGCCAGCACGGCTCGGTTGACCGCATGGTGCATACCGGCATTCGCATCGCGAGCCAGGCGATCGCCGGCCAGGGCGCGGCCGTCGCCGGCGACGGCATGGCGAGCCGTCTCGGGTCGCTGCCGCTGCTCGCCCTGCTCTCCACCGGCCAGCTCCGGCAGGCCATCGACACCCTGTACGCCCAGCAGGTGGCGGGCGCCCTCGCGCCGGCCGCCTCGTCCACCCGGTTCCTCGGGCTGGCCGGCATGGCTGGCCGGTTCGTCGAGGCCCACATGCTCCTCGCGCCCCATCTCGGGGTCAGCGGGTACTTCGGGCGCGAGCGCGGCAAGGCCCGCGCGCTCGAGGCCGCGCTTGCCCTCGAGCCCGCCCGTCGCCCGGTCCGCGCCGGCATCTTCGTCGACGATTTCCGCTCCACCCACGGCGTCTCGACGTTCTACCGCGCGGTGTGCGCCGAACCGGGCGACGACGTCACGCTCGAACTGGTTCACTGCGGGGCCGCTGGCGCCCCGGGAACCGCGCTTCCGGCGATCGCGGAACTGCCGCTCCCGATGTACGGGGATGGCCGCCTTCCGGTGCCGTCGCTGCTCGACGTGCTCGGCCTGATCGAGCGCCTGGACCTCGATCTCGTGCATGTGGCCGCCCCGGGGCCCCTCGGCATCGCGGCGATGACCGCCGCCCGCACCCTGGGCCTGCCGGTCATCGGCGGCTACCACACCGAGTTCGGGGCCTACGCCCGCCAGCTTTCCGGCGATTCCATCGTGGGCGATCTGGTCGAGATGCTCACCCGCCAGTGGTACGAGCGCTGCGACCTGGTGGTCGTTCCATCCCGGGCCACCGGGCAGGCGCTCGAGGACCGCGGCTACCGCCTGCACCGCCTCGCCGTCATCGCCAACGGCGTCGACGCCGGCTGCTTCGACCCGGCCCGGCGCGATCCTGCCTGGCGCTCGGCCATCGGCGGCGGCCGCAGCCTCCTCCTCTATGCCGGCCGCATTTCCCGCGAGAAGGGGCTCGAACCTTTCGCCCGGGCCTATCTCGAGATGCGCGAACGCCGCGACGACGTCCACCTCGTGCTCGCCGGCGACGGCCCGCTCCGCCCGGAACTCGCATCCCTGCTTGGGAACCGGGCGACCTTCACCGGCATGCTGGACCGGAACGACCTCGGTACGGTCATGGCCTCCTGCGACCTGTTCGTCTTCCCGAGCGAGACCGACACCCTCGGCCGCGTCGTCGTCGAAGCCCAGGCGTCCGGCCTGCCCGCCATCGTCTTCGAGGGGGGTCCGGCCGAATGCATCGTGCCCGGCGCCAGCGGGCTCGTCGCCGGCCGCGGCGATCTCGCCGGCTTCATGGAGCTCGTGGACGATCTCGCCGGCGACGCGAGCAGGCGCCAGCGCATGTCCGGCGCGGCTCGCGCCTGGGCGAGCCGCATGGACTGGCGCTCCGTCCGCTCCCAGCTCGACGGGCTTTACCGGGACCTGGCCGCGGCGCCCGCGTCCGCGCCCGCACCTGCTGCCTCCGCGGCCTCTGCCAGCCCCGCCAGCCCCGCCAACCCCGGCGCCGGGACATGACCGCGCGCTCCGGACCCAGGATCATGTCGCTTCCCGCCCGCATCAACCGGCGTGAGAATCCCTGCACCTCGCTGCTGGCCGATGCCCTCGAGCGGCACGGCGCGGTCGTCGACGACTTCCGGCTCCGCGACGCCCTGCTCGCCCGCCCGGACCTCCTCCACGTGCACGGGCCCGACTTCTTCGCCCAGGGCCGCGTGCCGGGCGAGGCCGTCCTGCGGGCGGCGGCCTTCATGACGCTGGTGACCCGGCTGCGGCTCGCCGGGACGACCGTCATCTGGACCGCCCACAACGTCGAACCGCACGATGACGAGCGGAGCCCGTTGCAGCGGGCGCTGCGCGCCTGGTTCGTGCGGCGCGCCGACGGCGTCATCGCCATGACCGGCGCCGGCCGGGCCGCGCTCGTCGCCCGCCATCCGGTGCTGGTGCGCCGGCCGGTTGCCGTCATCCCGCACGGCAGCTTCCAGGATGCCTATCCGCGCAGCCTCGACCGCGCGGCCGCCCGCGAGCGTCTCGGCCTGCCGCCGGACGCGACGGTCGTCGCCTTCCTCGGCGCCATCCGGCCGTACAAGAACCTGCCCGGCCTGATCGCCGCCTTTCGCGCGCTTCCCGATCCCCGGCTCCGGCTGCTGATCTGCGGCCAGCCCTGGTCGGACCCGCTCGCGCGCGAGATCCGGGCGGCCGCGGCCCGCGACTCCCGCATCCGGCCCGACCTTCGCCATCTGCCAGCCGGAGAGGTCCATGTTCCCCTGCTCGCCGCGGATCTGGTGGCGCTCCCCTACCGGGAGCGAGGCCACTCCGGCGCAGCCATCCTCGCGCTCTCCTTCGACCGGCCGGTGCTGCTGCCGGGGCACTGCGAGGTGGCGGACGCCGGGACGCTGGCAGGCGCCGGTTGGCTGCGGACCTACCATGGCGACCTCGACGCCGGGGCGCTCGCAGCCGCGCTCACCTGGGCCGCCGGCGCCCCGCGGAGCCCCCGCCCCCCGCTCGAGGGCCTCGACTGGGACCCGATCGCCCGCGAGCACCTCGCGTTCTTCGCCGCCGCCGCCGCCGTCGCGGCCGCACGGCGCAAGCGGACTCGACCCTTCGGCCTGCCCGGCCGGTCCGGCCGGTCGAGCCGGTTGTCCTCCGCCCGGTCCGGCGACGCCTGAACGGCGGCCCCGTCATTAACACATTGTTGTCCGGTTGCTGGTAGTCTCTTTCGGCCGGTCGTCGCCCAGGCCACGACCGGCCGGCCAATCCACCCGTGCGTTCCGGATGTTGCCCATGACGCGCCTCCGCCACCCTGCGGATGCCGGAGACCTGCTTCTCTTCGACGGCATCGCCCCGTTCTTCGCCGGCCTGCCCGCCGGAGAGACGAACTGGTCCAAGGTTCCCTTCGCCCGGCTCGAGCGCGATGGCGTGCTTGCTCCCGAGCGCGCCGCCGCCATCCGCTCCGCCTGGGACCACTATCTCGGCCACATGGCCGGGCTCGGGTACAGCGCCGTCGCGGTGGATGATCTCGCCCACCTTGTCAGCCACCCGTGGTATCCCGCCTCGTTGCGCCGCCTGCTCGCCAGCTACCGCGATCTCTACCGCGACCTGTTCGCCACCGCCGCCCGGCACGGCATCGCCGTCTTCGCCATCTCCGACTACTGCTTCTTCAACGACGCGATAGAGCGCCATCTCGCCCGGACCGGCGCTTCGGACCTCGATTTCTTCGACAGCACGTTCGCCGCCGCGCTGCGCGACTTCCCGTCCCTGGCCGGCCTCGTCCTGCGCCTCGGGGAGAGCGACGGCGTCGACGTGCGCGACCACTTCACGAGCCGCCTGAGCGTCGCCAGGCCGCGGCAGGCCCGCCATGCGATCGAACGCCTGCTGCATACCGCCGAGCGCGCCGGCGCGACCCTGATGGTCCGCACCTGGACGCTCGGCGCCTATCCGGTGGGCGACCTGATGTGGAATCCCCGCACCTGGGACGCCGTGTTCGGCGGCCTCGACAGCCCGAACCTCGTCGTCTCGCTCAAGCACGGCGAGGCCGACTTCTTCCGGTATCTCGACGTCAATCCGCTGCTGTTCCGCGGCCCGCTCCGCAAGGTCGTGGAGTTCCAGGCGCGCCGGGAATACGAGGGCATGGGCGAGTTCCCGGCCTTCGCCGGATGGCTGCACGAGCGGCACCTCGCCCGGCTGCGGCAGGGCGGCGCCCGGCTCGCCGGGTGCTACGTCATCCAGGCAGGCGGCTGGGCTTCGTGGTCCAGACTGGCCTTCGTCGCCTCAGGATCGGTCTGGAATGAACTGAACACGGCCGTGATCGCGCGGCTCTGGCAGGGCGTTTCCTGCGAGGACGCCGTCCGCGAGTGGAGCGCGGCCAGGCTGCCGCCCGGCGCCGAGCCGGACCTGCTGCTGGAATTCCTGGCGCTGGCCGACCGGGCCATCGAGCGCGGCCTCTACATCCGCGCCTTCGCCGAATCCCCCGCCTACGTCCGGCGCGTTCGGCTGCCACCCTTGCTGTGGGTGTTCTGGCAGGACGTCACCGCCACCGGTCTCATCGCCATGCTCCACCGCTTCGTGGTGCGCGACCGCGCGGCGGCGGTCCGCGACGGCCACGCCGCCGTCGCCGATGTCGAAGCCATGCGGCGGCTGGCCCCGGCCCTCGGACTGCCGGTCGACGATCTCGATTTCCAGCTCGAATCGTTCCGGCTGCTGGCCCGCGCCCGGGAGATCCTGCTCGGCCTCGACTCCGCGGAGACGTGGCAGGCCGTCGGCCGACTGCTCCCGGCCTACCGCTCCCGGTACCCCGACGGCTACCGGTTCACGCTCACCGGCAGGTCCCGGCCGCGCGCCGGGCTGCTCGCCGCGCTCGGGTTCCGGTTGGTGCTGCGCCGCTCCCGGCGCTACCGGCTGCGGGAG
>JBJTKE010000064.1:0-1183 GCA_046096285.1 Chloroflexota bacterium | reverse complement strand
GGCGCGGGCGGCGATGGCGGAGGTGTTCGGGCGGCCGGTGGTCTCCACCGCGTCGGGCGGGTCGATCCCGCTGCTGGGGTCGCTGCAGGCGTTGGTTCCCGGCGCGGAGTTCGTGGTGTGGGGGGCGCAGGAGGGGGAGCGCTCCGGGGCGCACGGGCCGGACGAAAGCCAGGACCTCGCGGAACTGGAGCGGATGATCGTCTCCGAGGCGCGTGTCCTGGAGTTGCTCGGGGGGTAGCCGCTCAATGCCGGACGGGTCCGGGTTTCCGGGCAGGGCGGGCGGCGTGCCCCTCCCCCGCTGCGGCGGGAGCGGGGCTGCGCGTCGCGGCGGGGGCGCGCACGCCGCCGATCAGCCCATGACCCGCAACTCGCGCGGGGCGTGGTTGATCTTGCGGGCGCCGTCGGGGGTGCAGACGACGGTGTCCTCGATGCGCACGCCGAAGCGGCCGGGGAGGTAGATGCCGGGTTCGTCGGAGAAGACCATGCCGGCTTCCAGCGGGAGGGTGTTGCCCTGGACGAGGTAGGGTTCCTCGTGCAGCGACAGGCCAAGCCCGTGGCCGACCCGGTGGATGAAGTACTCCCCGTAGCCCGCGGCGGTGATGAGGTCGCGCGCGGTGGTGTCGAGGTCCTGGCAGGCGACGCCGGGGCGGGCGGCGGCGAGGGTGGCCTCGTTGGCCTCGAGCACCACCTGGTAGATGCGGGCGAACTCCGGGTCGGGGTCGCCGCCGGTCCAGACGGTGCGGGTGACGTCCGAGTTGTAGCCCTCGAGGGTGCCGCCCCAGTCGAAGACGACGGCCTCGCCGGGGCCGATCACCCGGTCGCCGCCGCCGTGGTGCGGGGAGGCGGAGAAGGGGCCGCTGCCGGCGTGGCAGAAGCCCGGGCCGAGGCCCATGTCGGTGGTGATCTCCACCAGGCGGCGCATGGCCTGGCGCTCGGTGAGGCCGATGATGCGCTCGTCGAGGAAGCGGACCCAGGCCTCGTCGGTGAGGCGGGCGGCCTCCTCCAGCACGGCGATCTCGTGGGCGTCCTTGACCATCCGCAGCGGGCGCAGGGCGGGGGTGGCCTCGACCCAGGAGGCCCCGGGAAGGGCGGCCTGCAGCCGCAGCACGAACGCCGCCCGCAGGCTCTCGGTGACGGCCACCACGGGTGCGCCGCCGCCCATCACGCTGGCGGCGCGGGCGGC
>JBJTKE010000063.1:0-9598 GCA_046096285.1 Chloroflexota bacterium | reverse complement strand
GCCGAGGGGATCCCGCGAACTCAGCCGGGCATCGGTCTCGTGGAACGTGCCGGGGTCGGCCAGTGCGGAGATGGTCTCCCGGGCGGTGCGCCGCTCGTGCCAGCCGCAGGCATCGCAGACCCGGAATCCGTTCCATGCCGGGCCCGGAGCGGCATGGCACTTCGGGCACGAACCGGGCGGCTCGGACCGCGCGGCGGCGGGTTGCCGGCGGGGACGGGGAACAGTGGCGCGGACGCGGACCATGTCGGCCATCCTTTCCGGTGTGCAGACAGCCCATCTGCTGACTATACGGCCCGGGCGACCATCCGGTTCGCGGCGGGTGCGCACCCTCCCCCTGCTTGTACAATGCCACCGCGACGGGAGCAGGACCCCGGCCGCCGAGGCGAGCATGAACCGGCAGGAATCGCAGCCCGAAAAATTCGAAATCCGCGTGGATGTGCTGCGCCGGCTGGCGGAGCAGGCCATGACCGACGCCGAGTTCCGGGCAGCCGCCCGGGACGATCTGCACGGGGCGCTGGCGGCGTGCGGCTACCGGCTGAACGACGACGAGATGGCGCTGGTGCTGGAGTTCCGGCAGTCCCTCGCCGATGCGGGCGTGGACCTCGATCTTGCCGCGGATCTCGGGATCGACCGCGCCCGCCAGATGCTGGGCATCTGACCCGGATCGCCCGGCCAATGTTGGCACGGGACCGCCCCTCGCGTACCATCCCGGCGGGAACCGGACCGCCGGAGACTGGCCTCGCGCGCCGCTGCCGCGGCAAGGGGAATCGTCATGCCGATCTGCTGCTATCGCGCCGCCGCGGGCGCGGCCTCGCGCCTCGGGTACATCGCGGGGGACCGGGTCATCGACCTGGGCGCCGCGGGCGGCCCCGCCACCATGACCGACGCGCTCACGATGTCTGGCGCCGCCCTGCGGAAGGCGACCGAGGCCGCCGCCAGCACCGCCGGCGTTGCGCTGGCGGGCGTATCCCTGCTGGCGCCGGTGGACCAGCAGGAGGTGTGGGCCTCGGGCGTCACCTACCTCCGCTCCCGCGACGCCCGCATGGAGGAGTCGACCCAGAAGAGCGTCTACGATCTTGTCTACGACGCCGAGCGGCCGGAACTTTTCCTGAAGGCCACGCCGAGCCGCGTCTCTGGTCCGGGCCAGGAGATCGCCGTGCGTCGCGACTCGTCCTGGGACGTGCCCGAACCGGAACTCGCACTGGCCCTGAACGACCGCGGCGAGATCCTCGGCTACACCATCGGCAACGACGTCTCGTCGCGCTCGATCGCGGGCGAGAACCCGCTCTACCTGCCGCAGGCGAAGGTCTACGCGAAGTGCGCCGCGCTCGGGCCGGTGATCGCGCTGGCCTGGGAGGTGGCCGATCCCTACGGTCTTGGCATCACCCTCGTGATCCGGCGCAATGGGGCCGAACACTTCCGGGGTGAAACCTCCACGAGCCAGATTCACCGCAAACTCGAGGAACTCGTGGAGTACCTGTTCCGCGACAACGATTTCCCCCACGGCGCGTTCCTGATGACCGGAACCGGCATCATCCCGCCGTCGGAGTTCACGCTCGAGCATGGCGACGACGTCGAGATCTCGATCGAAGGCATCGGCTCGCTCCGCACCCCGGTCATCCGGCTGGGCCGCTGACCGTGGATCACGCCTCCCCAGCCATCGAGATGCGCGGGGTGCGCATCTGGTCGCCGGAACGGGTCGACATCCTGCGGGGGATCGACTGGCGGGTCGAGCGCGGCCAGCACTGGGCGTTGCTCGGCCCCAACGGATCCGGCAAGAGCACCCTGCTCTCGCTGGCGGGCGCGGTTCGTCATCCCAGCGCGGGCGAGGTCTCCGTGCTTGGGGGCCGCTTCGGCAAGACCGACATCACCGAACTGCGGAAGCGGATCGGCGTGGTGGATGCCTCCCAGAAAGTGCTGGACTGGCTCACGCTGGAGGAGATCGCCCTGACCGGGGTGACAGCCTCGATCCGGCCGTTGTGGGATCGTTACGGCCCCGGAGAGCGCGAGCAGGCACGCGCCATGCTGGCGCTTGTCGGGTGCGAGACGATGGCCGACCGGCCCGTGGGAACCTGCTCCCAGGGCGAGCGGCAACGGGCCAGGATCGCGCGCGCGCTGATCACCGAACCCGACCTGCTGCTGCTCGACGAGCCTGCGGTCGGGCTGGACCTGCCGGCGCGGGAGGCGTTGATCGGGGCCATTTCCGGGCTGGTCGGGGACCGGCCCAACCTGACGAGCGTGCTGGTGACCCACCACCTCGAGGAGATCCCGGCCACGGTCACCCACGCCCTGCTCCTGCGTGGGGGCGAGGCCGTGGCGGCCGGCCCGGTCGCCCGCGTCCTCACCGCGGAAAACCTCTCGGAGTGTTTCGGCTTTCCGATCGCGATCGAGCAGTCCGGGGGCCGCTGGTTCGCCCGCTCCGCCGGCAGTTGGCGGCGAAGCGGCGCCGCGCCTGCCGCTCCCTGGGCGCCCGCCGCGCCGCTGGACGACAGCGAGGGCTTCTGACGCACCACCGGCCCGGACGGCGATGTCCGGGCCGGTGCGCCAGCGCAAGGCCCGCTACGCGACGCCGCACCACTCCATGGTGGCCGCCGCAAAGAGCCGGGTCCCCATGATCAGGTCCTCGACCGGGAGGAACTCGTTGGTCCCGTGAATGCCCCAGCTTGGATCCCCGATGCCGAAGACCACCGATTTCTGGCCCTTCGGAAACCAGAAGTTGGCGTCGCAGACGAATGGCGAGGTCTCCACCACCGGCTCGGAGCCGCGCACGCGCCGGATGCATGATTCGAGGGTGGTCACGGCCGGATCGTCGAACGCGACGTTGACCGGTTCCTTGATCCATGGGGCGTTGGACGTCGCATCGAGCGGCAGATCGAGCACCGGTGGGTGCTGGCGCAGCCAGGGATCGCTGGCGGTGACCCGATCGATGGTCTCGCGGATCTCGGCGATGACCTCGGCCGCCGTCAGGTCGGGGTAGAACAGCAGCGAGCCGGTGACCTCGCAGGAATCCGGCTGCGAGGTGAGCGAGGTGCCTCCCTGGATGGTGTTGATGTTGATGAACATTCCGCCCGGTGGCACGTTCGGGTTCGTCCGCCAGAGCAGCCAGTTGCGCTCGAGGTCGAGGATCGCAAGCTGGTACTTGAGCATGTTGTCGATGGCCGACACGCCGGGCCGCTCGACCCCATGCGGCAGGCTCTGCGCCACGAGATGGCGATTGCAAATGTGGGTCGACTTTCCTGGCACGGTCAGCCGGAAGTAGAGCTCGCCCTTGATCGTCGGGTAAATGGCGAAGTTGGAGGGCTCCGGGAAGATGGCGAGGTCGGATCGGTACCCGCGGTCGAGGATCGTGTTGCAGCCGATGTCGCGGCGGCCCGACTCCTCTCCCGAGGCCTGCGCCAGCAGCAGATCGCCCTGCAGCGTGATTCCGAGGTCCTTGAGGATGCGGGCGGCCATCACGTACGCGGCGCAGGCGCCCTTCATGTCCGACGCGCCGCGGCCCCAGAGTTTGCCGTCGCGCACCTCGCCGGAGAAGGGGCCAGCGCCCGACCATTCGGCGGCCTGCTCGGGCGTGACCGGCACGACGTCGGTGTGGGATGACCACGTCAGCGAGCGGCCGCCTCCCGCGCCCTTGCGCACGGCCACCACGTTGGGCCGCCGCTCTTCGTCCTCCCACATGTCGACGGTGTCGTAGCCGTCCTTCCGCAACTCGCCGGCAAGCCACTCCTGGGCCGGCCGCTCGGCGAGCGGGTTTGGCTCGAGGTCGGGATTGACCGACGGTTGGCGAATGAACTCCGCCGCGAACGCGACGATTTCCGGGGTCCGGCGATCGATCTCCTCGTTCACCCGCCGCAACAACGCATCATCGACCTGAACCATCGCACGCCCTCCTGTCCAGCCTGCCGACCGCTTTTGGAGTATCTTCGCAGAACGAGGGCGAGGAGGAGGAATGCGGTGCCGGGCGAGGCAGAACGAAGCGGGGACCTGACCCATTTCGACGATAGCGGGCGCGCCCGCATGGTCGATGTCGGCGGGAAAGAGGTGACGCACCGGGTCGCGGTGGCGACCGGCGAGGTGGTCGCGCGGCCGGAGACGATCGCGGTGATCCGGGAGGGCCGGGCCAGCAAGGGCGACGTGCTCGGGGTCGCGCAGGTGGCGGCCATCATGGCGGCCAAACGGACCAGCGAGATCATCCCGATGTGCCATCCGCTGATGCTGACCCGGGTCGAGGTGGCGTTCGCGCTCGATCCGGACCGGGTGCGCATCACCGGCCGGGTGGAGACCCGGGGCCAGACCGGCGTCGAGATGGAGGCGCTGACGGCGGTCGCGGCGGCGGCGTTGACGATCTACGACATGGTGAAGGCGATCGACCGCGGAATGTCGATCGGGAACATCAGGCTGGAGGAGAAACAGGGCGGGAAATCGGGAACGTGGAGCCGTGGCGAGGGCGGGACGGCGTGAATGCCGCATCCGGCTGTTCCCAGCCGGCGCCGATCGGTCGTAAAATCTCCGGACGAGAGCGGGGAGCCGGGAGCATCGTCGCCAGCGGGCGGAAGGGGCGGGTGAATGTCTGCGATCAGCAGCGGGCGGACAGCGGGCGGCATGGGCGTGACGGTGCCGGGCGCGGACCGGGTGGTCTGGTACTTCATCCGGGTGTCGGGGATCGCGCTGGTCGTGTTGGCCGGCGTGCACATGGCCATCACGCATTTCCTGAACGTGCCGACCGACACCACCTTCGAGTTTGTCGCCAATCGCTGGGCGAACCCGCTCTGGCGCGCCTTCGACTGGATGCTGCTGATGATGGCGCTCTGGCACGGCGTGCTGGGCCTGCGCTACTCGATCACTGACTACCTGCGAACGCCGGGGCTGCGCGTCGGCGCCATGGCCCTGATGTGGCTGGTCGGGTTCGTGTTCATGGCGATTGGCACGATCACCATTTTCACGTTCGATGCCGACATGGCCCGGCAGAATCTCGGCCCACTCGCCGGCGAGATCTGGATCGGGGACGCCATCGGCGTCATGCTGTACCTGATCGCGGCCGCCACCTATATCGGCGTCGCGGCGGTCGTCATCTGGGTGGCGAAGTCGCTCGCCTCCGGTGGGCCGCCGGTCTACAACGGCGACCCGGGGCAGTACGCGTGGGTGTTCCACCGCGCCACCGGCATCGGCATCCTGTTCTTCCTGCTGATCCACATCGTCGACATCATGCTGGTCGGTCTCGGCCGGGATGTGTATGACCACTCGGTGCAATTCTACGGCCGCACGGAGTTGATCCCGATGGAGATCGCACTGGTCGGCGCGGTCATCTACCACACGCTCAACGGACTCCGCGTGATCGCGATCGACTTCACGTCGTGGGGCTACCGCAAGGAGCGGCAGTTGTTCTACGCCGCTCTTGCGCTCACGACCGTGCTGACGCTCTGGAGCGGCTGGATCCTGATCGACGCCCACCTGGCCTAGCCGCCGGTGTTCCCATCCCGCGACGAAGCCCGGCCATCGAGGCCGGGCTTCGTCGCGATCGCCATCCGGGCGCAGGCTCAGACAGCCTCTCCGAGCAGGTAGGAGAGCAGCGTGCGCACGCCAACGCCGCTGCCGCCCTTCGGGCCGAGCGCGTTGGCCCGCTCGAACCGCGCCGAGCCTGCAATGTCGAGATGGGCCCAGGGCAGACCTTCGCGGAACCGCTGCAGGAAGAGGGCGGCGGTAATGGCCCCGCCGTACCGGCCGCCGCTGTTCCTGATGTCGCCGACGTCTCCCTTGATCTTGTCCTCGAGTTCCTCGAACAGGGGCATCCGCCACATGCGCTCGCCGACGCCGCCGGAGGCCGCCAGCAGGTTGTCGGCGAGCGGGTCACTGGAACTGAACAGGCCGGTCGCGCCGTCGCCGAGGGCGACGATGATGGCGCCGGTCAGGGTGGCAAGGTCGATCAGTTCGGTCGCGCCCCGGCGGGCGGCGTCGACGAGGCCGTCGGCGAGCACGAGGCGGCCTTCGGCGTCGGTGGAGATGATCTCGATGGTGATCCCGTTCATCGCGGTGAGGATGTCGCTGGGGCGGAATGCCGTGCCCGAAATCATGTTCTCGGCCGCGCAGATGGTGGCGTCGACGGCGACGGGGCATCCGAGTTTGCCAAGCACGGTCATGACCGCCAGCACCGCTGCGCCGCCAGCCATGTCGCCCTTCATCTCCAGCATGCCGTCGTGGGTCTTGATCGAGTAGCCGCCGGTGTCGAAGGTGATGCACTTTCCGACGAGCCCGACCACCCGGCCGTCGCGGGCCGTCGCGGGCCGGTAGCGCATCCGGATCATGCATGGCGGATGGGCGCTGCCCTTGCCGACGCCGATGATCGCATTGGCGCCAGCGGCCTCGAGCGCGGCGACGTCGAGCACCTCGATGTCAAGGCCGCTCGCCGTGGCAACCTCGCGCGCCCGGCCGGCAAAGGCCTCGGGGGTCAGGGATGCGGCCGGTTCGTTCACGAGGTCCCGCGCGTAGTTCACCGCACTGGCGACAGCGCGGCCGCGCTCGACTGCGCCGTCCGGCACGGCTGCGCCGGCCACCGCCACACGCCCGATCCGCTTCGCCGCGTCGCCGTTCTTCCGGCCCGTGCCGTGGAAGGTCCGGTACTCGTAGCACCCCATCTCGACGCCGGCGACAGCGCTGGCGGCGTGAGCGGCGGCGGCCCCGTCGAGCGAGAGCGCAACGGACCGGGCGCCTGCGTCCCGGGCCGCGCGGGCGGCTGCGCCGAACCCGCGGGCGATGCGGTCGGCGGCGGCGGGCGCGTCGGCAGCGCCGATGCCCGCGAGGACGATCCGCGCGGCGGGCGCCTGGCCGAGGGTGGGGGCAACCAGCGCCGAGCCGGGCCGCGCGGTGAAGGCGGCGTCGCGGGCGAGGGAAGCGACCGCCTCGCGCAGCGCCTGCGGCAACGCGGCAGGCAGGCTCGCGGCCAGGTCGGCGTCTCCAGCGGCAACCGGGACAATCAGGGCGTCGCAGGCGATGGACGCGGCGGCATCAAGCGAACGAACGATTTCCATGCCAGATTCTCCTCCCGGCAAGCGCGGCGGCGGCATTCACTTTCGTGCTGCGGACTGTACGCCAACCCCGGGGCGGCGCGCCCGTCGCCCGTGCGCCGCACGGCGTGGCATCATTGCCGGTGGAATGGGCGCCGCGGAATCGGTCCGCGCGAGGGGCGCCGGCGGGGTGGAGCGAATGGCTGACCGGACCGGCGGTCCCGGCCAGGTGCAAATGGATGCGAATCAGCTCTGGCACGCGGTGCTGGCGGAGCTGCGCGGGTCGATGTCGCGCACCTCGTTCGAGAACTGGGTGCGCGACACCCGGCTGGCCGCGTTTTCGGACGACGTCGCCACCATCGCCGCCCGGAGCTCGATCGTGGTCTCCACGCTGGAGAGCCGCTATGCGGCCCGGATCGCGGAGGCGGTCTCGCGGGTAGTCGGCAGGCCGATCGCCGTGGAGTTCTCGATCCTCGGTGAACAGGACCCGGTGGCGGAGCGGCTCAACCGGGAAACCGCGGCGATGCTGCGCGCCGCGGGTGAGCGCGCGAGTCGCGAGGGCCGGGACGGGCGGGACGGCCGCGAGGGCGGCGAGGCCGAGGCGCGGCGGGTGCCGCCGGCGCGCCAGATCGAACTGACGGCCGCCCCGGTGAACCGGCTCAACCCCCGGTACGTGTACGACACCTACGTGGTCGGCTCGTCCAACCGGTTCGCCCACGCGGCGTCGCTTTCGGTGGCCGAGAATCCGGGCGGGCAGTTCAATCCCTTTTTCATCTACGGCGGCGTGGGCCTCGGCAAGACCCACCTGATGCACGCGATCGGGCATCGCGCGCTCGACCTCCGGCCGGAACTGGAGGTCTCGTACGTGACCTCGGAGAAGTTCACGAACGATCTCATCACCGCCCTGCGCCAGCAGCGCATGGAGGAGTTCCGCTCCCGGTACCGCCGGATCGACATCCTGATGATCGACGACATTCAGTTCATCGCGGGCAAGGAGAGCACGCAGGAGGAGTTCTTTCACACCTTCAACGAGCTCTACCAGAGCGGCAAACAGGTCATCATCACGAGCGACCGGCCGCCGAAAGCGATCTCGGCGCTGGAGGACCGGTTGCGTTCCCGGTTCGAGGGCGGCCTGATCGCGGATGTGCAGTTGCCCGATTACGAGATGCGGACCGCAATCCTGCGGTCGAAAGGCGAAGACCTCGGCGTCGCCCTGCCGGCCGAGGTGATCGAGTACATCGCCCAGAAGGACCAGAGCAACATCCGGGAACTCGAGGGGGCGCTGAACAAGGTCATTGCCCGCGCGCAACTCACCGAACGGCCGATCACGCTGGCGCTCGCGATGGAGGCGCTGACCGATGCCTCGATCGGTGCGCCGCGACGGAAGGTGACCGCAGGCGCCGTGCTCGCGGCCGTGGTGGCCCAGTACGGCGTGAGCGCCGACGAACTGATCGGCAAGGGGCGGCGCAAGGAGATTGTGCAGCCCCGGCAGGTCGCGATGTACCTCCTGCGCGAGGAAACCGGGGCATCGCTGGTGGACATCGGCAACGAACTGGGAGGCCGGGACCACACCACCGTGCTGCATGGCATCCGGCAGGTGGAGAAGGGGATCGGCGCCGATACGGCGCTGCGCTCCCGGCTCATGGCCATCCGGGAGGCGCTGTTCTCGGGGTCGAGCCGCTGAGGGTCAGCTTCCTTCCTTCAGGTAGGCCCCGAGATCCATCACCGAGTTGTCGGGCACCTGGAATGCCGGGTAGGGGCCCGGGCCGTGATCGTCGCCCGAGGCCGTCTTGCCGGTCCGCAGCAGGGCCATGAACGTTTCGGGGTTGTAGCCGGGGAGTCCGGAGAGGTCGCCACCTGCGCCGCCCGGCCCGTGACAGGCCATGCACCACATGGTGAAGGTGGTCTTGCCCTTGGCCGCGTCGCCGAGGAAGACGGCGGAAGCGCCGCCCGGGGTGGCCCGGGCCTGTTCGATCGCGGCCCGGGTGGCCTCGATGGCGGCGGTGGCCTGGGCGATCTCCTCGGCGGACCGGGTTGGCGTTGGCGTCACGCCGAGCGCCTGGTAGATCTGCTCCTGCGTCGCCTTTCCGCACGCCGCAAGCCCGACCGCGGCGGCCATGACCGTTCCCAGAATCAACGCGCGGCTCGACATCGACGCTGCTCCCTGACGAAGCGCCCTTGCTCCGGGCGAGATGAGGCGGTGAACCATTTGCCTGGCGCGGTTGCGCCTGGCATGGCCGCCGCGCGGTGAAGGTAGCAACCTGCCCTGAGCATGTCAATGCGCCGGCCGCGGCTGGCGGGAGCGCAGCAGCATGACGCCACCAACGAGGACGGCGGCGGCGCTCGCCCAGCTCGCCGCAGGCAGCGGGCCGAGGAACACGCTGTCGGTCCGCAGGCTCTCGATCAGGAGCCTGCCAGTGCCGTAGGTCACGAGATAGGTCCATACCGCGGCTCCGGGTCGAAGCCTGCCGCGGCCGATGGCGAGGACCACCCACGAGAGAAGCATGGCGTTGGCGAGGTTGAACAGCGACTCGTAGAGAAAGGTGGGGTGGAAGGTCGGCGCATCTGCGTAGGCGGCGGGGCGATGGATGGGGTCGATC
>JBJTKE010000062.1:0-11325 GCA_046096285.1 Chloroflexota bacterium | reverse complement strand
CCGCCGCCGCCGCGCTGGTCCTCGGCGGTGTGGCCACGGAGCAGGCCGCCGAGGCCCGGGGCCAGTCCGGCCGGAACAGGAAGAAGAAGGCCCGCCGCCCCGAGCGCCGCCCGGTGACCCCGAACCCGGGAACCAACCCGCCGGTCATCACCGTCCCGCAGCCCACCCTTTCGGCGGGCTACACCCTCGGCCAGTTCGGCACGCTCTCCATCACCGGCTCCCACTTCCGCCCCAACGAGCCCGTCACGATCACCATCAAGATGGACTGGATCGCCTCGCTCGGGGTCTACCTGGTCTCCTTCACCGCGACCGTGACGACCGACGCCTTCGGCGGCTTCACCTGGAACGGGGACGGCTACTGCCCGCGCGTCATCGACGTCTGGGCGGACCAGGGCGACACCCACCTGCACCAGCGGGTGGAGGACTCCACCTGCCCCTGGTAGCCCGCTGACCGCGGAAACGCGGCGCCCACGCATCTACGCACCTAGGCACCTACGCAACGCGCCCCGGTCCGACGTCGGACCGGGGCGCGCTGTCGTCCGGGGGCGGCCTGCGTTCGGCGCGGCCGCGGGGCGGGGTCAGAACGCGGTGCACGCCACCTGCGTCGGCCCGGGAAGAGTGCCGCAGTCGTTCGGAAAGTTGTCGAAGATGCGATCCGCGCCGGTGACCGTGAGCGAACCGCCGGTGGCGACGGTCGTCGCGGTGTCGAAGGCGATGCCGCCGATGCCGGTACTCCACGCGGTGTTGCGGGTGATCTCCGCCGTGGGCGCGATGGACACCGTGTGATCGCACACCGTGGAGTCGTACCCGCGCATCAACGACATCGCGCCGGCCATGACGTAGGGCGTGGAGTTCTCGGAGATGGTCGTCGTCCCCGCCAGCACGATGTTGGAGCCTGTCTGGCCAGGGTAGCACTCGACGAAGATCCCGGGGGTGTAGAACCACTGGCAGCAACCGGATGCCTGGTTGCGTGTGAGCTCGCAGTCGGTCATGGTCAGGTCCACGTTGCCGATATTCATGGACGAGTAGGCATCCTCTGGGTGCCACCCGTTGTCGTGAATCTTCACGCGAGTGAGGTTTGCCGTGATCCGGCTGACCTTGGACCCGGCGATGAACGCGGCGGAGGATGACAGGGTGAGCTCGCAGTCGGTCAAATCCACGTTGCTGTTCCGGTACATCTCGACGAGGTTGTACATGTCCGGGTTCAGGTGCTCGTTGATGAACGTGCACTGGCGGGCGGTCAGCGAGACCGGCGCCGTGACGTTGCCCATGTAGACGGCGCCGCCGGCCTGGTCGGCCTTGGCCGGCACCACCTTGAGGCCTTCCAGCACCCAGTGGCCGCCCTTGTCGGGCCAGTCGTAGCTGCTGAACACCCAGTAGTCCGTGCTGGTCACCGTGACGTCGGCGCCGTTGCAGGCGCGGACCGTGATGGTTCTGCCGTCGGCGATGTCGCCGCCATGCGGCCCGGGCGTGCTGGAGACGGTGGTGTACCACGTCCCGGCATCGACCCGGATGACCGCCCCGTCGGCTGCGTCCGCCAGCGTCTGGTCGAGGTCATCGGACGGACAGCCGCTCTTGCAGACGTCGCACGCGAAGTTGGCGCAGACGCCGTTCTTGCAGTTGCCGGACGCGCAGTCGTTGTCGCCGGTGCAGGCGTCGCCGTTCGGCAGCAGGCAGAACGTGTCGATGGTGTAGTCGCCGTCGCGCCTCCACTCCGCGTAGTGGGTGCAGGCCGCCGAGGCCGCCACGCAGACATCGCTCGTGCCGCAGGCCTTGCTGGTGGCCACCCCGGTCACGCACACGCCGCCGGCGCAGGCCAGCCCCGCGCAGCACTGCGAGGACGCCAGGCAGGCCGCTCCCTGCGTCACGCAGGAGGTCAGCTTCTCGCACTTTCCGTTCATGCAGGCCAGCCCGCCGCAGCACGTCTGCGATGGCTTGCAGGCCTTCCCGCACTTGATGCATCGGCACCGGCCCAGCCCGTCCTTGTTGCTGCCCGGCTTCTTCTTCTTGCAGTACCCGGTGCAGCAGTCCTTGTCCTTGCGGCAGGCGTTGTCCTTCCGGGTGCGGTCGCCGCACGGCCCGGCAGGCCTGCTGCCCGCCTCCGTGCCGGGGCCTGCACCCTCGCCCCGGCCCGCGCCCTTGCCATCGTCCTTGCCGCCGCCCGGATCGCCGCGCCGCCCGGCCTCCTGCGTGCCAGCGCCCACCGCCGCGGGACCTCCGAGCGCCGCGCCCAGCGCGGCCGCGATCCCCGCCCGCCGGGTCACCGCCCCACCGATCAGCCGCGCCATGCGGTCGAATGATGCCTGGTCCACCTGGTCCCTCCCGTTCCCGATTGCCGGCCCGGGCCACTGGCGTCGGGTCCGGCGGCGGCCGCTGGGCGAAGGGGGATGTCGCCGCCACGGCTGCCTCCGGACCGGGCGCCAACGGCCCGGCGGGACCGCTTGCGCCCGGTCCCGCACTCCTTGTACCGCCCTGCCAGCCCGCTGGGAAGGGAAATGGGCCATAGTTGGGCCGCCTGTTGGTTCCGGTTAGCGTTCATTTGGGATGCCTGTATCTCGGTGTGGTTTACGGTTGGGTCGTCGGTGATGTGCTGTTTGATCGAATGTTTTGGTGTTGGTTCGGCCGCCGCAGGGGCCACCGCTCCGGCCCCTCCCGCGACGGCGCGGGGGGAGGGGTGCGGCCCGTTCATCCTGCCGCGGCGCCGGCAGCCCTTGCCAGCGCGCCGCCCGCGCGGGGGATCGCCATCCCCCGGAGCCGCGACGGGGGCCTCATCATGTCCGGACAGTTCTCGCACCCGCCGTCTCCACCCCTGGACATCCCTCGCCAGCGATGCCCGGACCCCCGCGCCCTACCGCCGCCACAACGAAAAGCCCCGCTCCCGCTGCAGCGGGGTGTGGGGAGGGGCCTGGCGGGACGCCCGGACTGGAGGTTCAACCCTGTCCGGAGCCGCGACGTGGGCTCCCGCGCGCCGCCGGCCGCAGATTCCGGCGGAACGGCTGGCACGACGCAGCCCCGCTCCCACCGGGGCGGGAGCGGGGCTGCGCGGCGGGCGGTACCGGGTTGCCCGGCCAGATGCCGTAGCGAATCAGCAGGAAATGCCGGTGCCCGCGCAGTTGTCCGGCGTGTTGCCGGTGATGGACCCGCTCGCCGCGGTCAGCGTATTGCCGGCGTCAAGCGAGTACACGCCGCCGCCGCCCGCCGCGCTGTTGCCGGTGATCCGCGCCTGACCGCTCACGGTCAGGGTGGCCGCCAGCGAGGTGTCGCCATTGTTGCTGATCAGCACCCCGCCGCCGTTGGCCGATCCGCTGGCGCTGTTGCCCGAGATCACCGCCGAGTCAGTGATGGTCGCCGGCGAGCGGAACAGGTAGATGGCGCCGCCGCCCTGCGGCGTGGTGTTGTTCACCACGCGGGCGTTGCCGCCGATGGTGAGCCCGGTCGCCCCGGCGGGCCAAGCCGGGCTGGAGGTGAACGCCGTGAACAGGATCGCGCCGCCGCGCTCGTTCACCTCGGCGGAGATGCCGGTTTGGGTGTTGCCGGAGATCTCGACATCGCCATCAATCAGGGTGACGTACCCGATGATCGACATCGCGGCGCCGCCGTCGGGTCCGGTGTTGCCGATGAATCTGGCGTTGCCGGTGATGTGGATGGTTGAGCGGTTATCCTGGAGGCCGCCATCGCAGTACAGCGCACCGTTGCCCTGCCGGGAGACGTTGTTGGAGATACGCGCCCGGTCGCGGATGACCATGCTGCACGGTTCATAGGACTGGCCGAGGACCGGGCCGAGCAGGATGGCGGCGCCGTTGAACTCGGAGACGTTGCCGTCGATCACCGCGTCGTCCGCGATGGTGAGGGCGACGTTGCCTGCCAGGTTGAGGCCGGCGGAGTACGAGTCGCTCACGTTGTCGCGGATGGCGGCCTCCTGGTCGACGACGACGGTCACCTGGCCCTTGCCGAGCCCGCCTGCCCCCTCCCAGTTGGCCCGGTTGGCGCGCACGGTCGCTCGGTCGGTGATGGTGATGGACGCCGAGCTGCCGCTCGCGGGGATCACCGCGAAGCCGCCGCCGCTGTTCCAGCCGCCCGCGTTCTGGATGACGCTGGCCCCGTAGAGCGCGAGGTCGCCGTCGGTGGCGATGCCGCCGCCCGCCTTCTTCGGGTTGGCAGCGAGATCCTTGTAGGCGTCCACGATGATGTCGACCAGCGCGAGTTTGGCCTGGCCGGTCACGGTGATGGTCCGCGAATTGTAGCTGGCGTTCTTCAGCACGACCCGCGTGCCGCCGCAGGCGCGCAGGGTCAGATCCTTGGCGATCGTCAGATCCTCCGAATAGGTGCCCGCTCCGATGTCGATGATCGCGCCCGGCGCAGCCGCGGCGATCGCCGCCTGGACGGTCTGGTGGGTGCAGGTGGCGCAGACGATGGCGTTGCAGGCCACCCCGCAGGCCGGGCTGCCGCACGGCGCGCACACGCCGTCCGTGCAGGTCGAGGAGACGCACTGCCCGTCGCCGGAGCAGAGCGCGCGGCGCGGCAGCAGGCAATGGGTTCCCGCCTCGAGGTCGTGCTGGTAGGTGGTGCAGGACGCGTTCGGATCCACGCAGGTGTCGGTGGAAGCGCATGGCTGCCCGGTCGGCACGGCCGGGGTGGGCGGCAGCGTGCCATTGCAGCGGCCTGAGACGCAGGACTGCTTGCAGCAGTTGCGGTCCTCCGTGCAGGGGCGGCCGTTGCGCAGGCAGCGGCAGCGGCCCTTGCCGTCGGTGTTGTGCTTGCCGGCCTTGGTGTGGCACAGGCCGGTGCAGCACTGCTTGTCTTTCGTACAAACGTTGTCCTTGCGGGAGCCGTTGCCGCAGGGGCCCTCCGGCTTGGGAGCGCGGCCGGGCGACCCGCCGTCCTTGCCGGAGCGCCTGCCTGCGCCACCCGCCGCGTCCGCAGCAGGCCCGGACATGCCCGCGGCGATGGTCGACGGGAACCCGAGCAGGCCGGCGACGGCGGCGCGGACGCCCGCCCGCCGGGTTGTTGCCCCGCCGAGCAGGCGGGTGATGCGGTCGAACGATGACTGGTCCACGAGGTCCCTCCGTGATGAATTCCCAAATCCCCCGCGCGGTCCTGCCGCGCCGGGTCCGGCGGCCGCCTGCGGCGAGGGGGGAACCCGCCGCTTCGGCAACCGCCAGACCCGGACCGGCCAGCCCGCGAAGACGGAATCCCGATTTTCGCATGAGATCATGGCAGTAATTCTATGTGTTGGAACTCATGATGACGTAGTTTGCTCGGGCTGGATGCCAGTACGTCTCCTGTTTGGTCCGGTTGGGCCGAGCTTCGGCCCGGGCCGGAGTCAGCCGGAATGGCCGGCAGCGATGCGGGGCGATCTGGCCGGATGCCGTCGCGGACGAGGTCTGGGCAGCGGACAGGTCCGCGGACGCGGAACTGGTAGGCCCCAGCGGGGATGGCAAGTTCCCCGCAAGGCCCCGGTGGTCCCGCAGCTCATCGCCATTGGGCGAGGTCCGACTGGGCGAACTGGGTCGCCAGTGCTCTTTGCCCCGGCCACAATCGACAGTCCGTGACCGAACCCGGGCCGCAGCCGATGGTGGGCCATCGGCCCCCGCGCCCACTCCGGTTCCCGGAGCGAGCGCGGGGGCGTGAGCCGGCCGAGCGCAGCCTATTCGTAATGCCAGATCGCCACCCGGCTGTTGCTGTTGTCGGCGATCGCCAGCCAGAGGTAGTCGGACGACAACGACATCCCGATCGGGTTGTTCAGTTGGGCGGTGGCGGAACCGGGGCCGCTGCCGATCGGCGGCTGCGCGGCCCACGGGGCGGCCGGGGTGGCCCGCGTCCAGATGGCGATCCGGTTGTTGCTGCTGTCCGCGACGAACATCGTGAGACCGTCGTTCGCCAGCACGACCTTGTTCGGCGCCGAGAACTGGTCGTTCGCCGAACCCTGGCCGTTGCCGAGCGGCGATTGCGCCGCCCACGTCGCGGCCTGCGTCGCTCGGGTCCAAACCGCAACCCGGTTGTTTGCCGTGTCTCCGATGTACATCTCGAGACCATCCGCCGTGACGGCAACCCCGCCCGGGTAGGTCAGTTGACTGGACGAGGTTCCCGGGCCGCTGCCAACCGGGGGCTGCGCCTGGTAGGCGGCAGTGAGCGACGCGCGCGCCCATACCGCTATCTCGTGGCCGTCGGTGTTGGCGATGTAGAGCGTCAGGCCGTCCGCCGAATGGCACAGTCTCGATGGGCCATTGAGTTGCCCGGCCGCGATGGGCGGCTGCGCCTGCCATGCTGCCCCGACGGCCGTCCGGGTCCACACCGCGATCCGGTTGTTGGGAGCGTCGCTTACATAGAGAGTGAGGCCGTCGGCGGAGAGCGCCACCCCGATCGGACCGGCGAACTGGTTGTCGGCGACTCCCTGGCCGTTGCCAAGCGGCGTTTGCGCCTGCCATGCGGCGGTGACCGATGCGCGCGTCCAGACCGCGATCCGGAAGTTGGGGTCGTCGGCAACGTACAACTCGAGCCCATCAGAGGTCATCGCCGAATCGATCGGGTAGTTGAAATCGTCGATCGCCGTGCCGGTCGCCGGTTGGCTCGCGCCGAGCACCTCCTTCGCCACCCATTGCCCGGACACGCATGCGCCAGCGGAGCAAATCGGCGTCAGGCTCGGGCAGGTTCCTGGCGGGCAGGTGGCCGCCGTGCGCTGGCAGGTCCCGTTCATGCAGGCGGCGCCGCCGCAGCAGGTCTGCCGCTTCTTGCAGCGCTTGCCGATCTTGACGCAGCGGCAGCGGCCGGCCCTGCCGGGCGCGCCCTTCTTGCAGTATCGGGTGCAGCAATCCGCATGTTTCCGGCACTTGTTGGCCGCGCTCGATCCGTCGCCGCAGGGGCCCTCCGGGAACGGCTCGTGCGCCGCGCGCGAATTCTCGCCGCCCGGATTCGCGGCCGCCGGACGCTTCCTGCGAGCGGCAACGGCATCGCCCGGCGCGGCCACGGCTGGCCAGAACACTCCGATCAGGGCGGGCAGCCCGATCCTGCGGTTCGTCCTGCTGCCGAGCAGGCGGGCGATGCGGTCGAACGACGACTGGTCCACGATGTCCCTCCTTTACAAAGCCCGACAACCCCCGCGCGAACCTGCCGCGCCGGGTCCGGCGGCCGCCTGCGGCGAGGGGGGAACCCGCCGCTTCGGCAACCGCCAGACCCGGACCGGCCAGCCCGCGAGGACCGTTCTCCACGTACTGGACCGTGTTGTACCAGCATTTCGGGGTCACAGGAAGAGGAATGGGCCGAAGTTGGGCCGCCTGTGCGTTCCGGTTGGGCCTGCTGTGGCCGACAGGTGCAGCATGCGCAGCCGGGCACGGACCGGGGCCGAGCGCCGGGCGTCATGGAATGCGGATGGCGGCGGCGGCCGCTCCGGGTGGACCTGCGCACGGTTGCCGGGCCGGCGGGGACGCAAGGCCCGGGGCGAGGATGGCTGCTCGCCCCGGGCCGGCGTGGCGGCGCTGCCGCGCGGCGGCATCGCCGGATCAGAAGGTCAGGCAGCCGGGAACGTCGACATAGGTCGCGCCGCCGTCGGTCGAGGTCGCGCAGTTGGTGGGCGGCGTGGTGTTGCCGCTGACGCGCGTCCCCGCCCCGGTGACCGAGGCCGAGCCGCTCAGGCCGGCGTTGTACGCCACGGCGATTCCGCTGCCGGCGCCGGCTGCGCCGTCGGTCACGCTGTTCCCGCTGATGACCGTGTTCCCGGTCAACGTCAGCGAGTTGGTCCCGTCCGACGCGCCGACCAGGATGCCGCCGCCCTGGGTCTTGGTCGTGTTGCCGGTGATCGTGCAGTCCTGCAGCGTGATCGCGCCGGAAAACGCGAGGAGGATCGCCCCGCCGCCGCTGTAGGAGTCCCCGTCGGAATTGCCGGCGGAGTTGCCGGTGAAGGTGCAGGTCGTGAGCGTCGCTGTCATCCCGGGATATCCCGACAGCACCAACCCGCCGCCGCTGTCCTGCGCCTGGTTGCCGGTGAACGTGCAGTTGGTGAAGGTCGAGGCCATGCCGACCATGTTGATCCCGGCGCCCCCCTTGGCGGTGTTGTTGGTGAAGGCGCAGTCGGTGATGGTGGCGGTGGTGTAGCTGTCACCATTGATCCCGCCGCCATAGGAGTCGGTGTGATTTGCCGTGAACGTGGATCGGGACACGGTGAGGGTAACCGGGTCAGTGACGCCGAGATCCCGGGCGATGCCGATCGCGCCGCCTGAGTAGATCGGAGCGGCCTTCGATGCGTTGCCGGAGAACTGGCAGCCGGTCACGGTCAGCGAGCCGCCGTTGTAGACCTGGATGGCGCCGCCGAAGGAATCCCCGGTGTTGTCCTCGAACGAGCAGTCGGTGAACGTCCCGGCGGCCCCTTCGGTCAGGGTGACCGGGGATTGGTAGGAGTCGCACGCGGTGTCGTGAAACCTGCAGTTCGACGCCGTCAGCGTCGGCAGGTTGGCGGCGTTGTCGCCGCTCATCAGGACGATGCCGTGCGCGCCGGAGGCGGAGAACTCGATGTCGCGCACGACGAGATCGACCGGTTGGGTGTCGACCTCGAGCAGCGTCGTGCCGGCGGTCGTGGTGGTCCAGGCGACGACCCCGGTGCGGCCGCAGCGACGGAAGGTGACGTCCCGGTCGATGCCCTCGATGCTCTCGTCGTAGGCGCCCGGGGCGATGCCGATCACCGCGCCGGCCGATGCCGCCGCGTAGGCGGCGGAGATGGTCGGGAAGGGGCAACCGGCGGCGCAGACGGTGCAACTCGCGCAGACCCCGGCGCCGCAGAAGGAGGAGGCGCAGAAGGCGTCGTCATCGCCGCAGGCGGCGGCGTCGGGGAGCAGGCAGTAGGTGCCGGCGGGCGCGCCGAGACGGTAGGTGGTGCAGGTGGCGAGGGCGTCGGCGCAGGTGTCCCCGGCGGTGCAGGGCTGCCCGGTGGGAATGGGGCCCCGGCAGCGGCCGTTGGAGCAGGAGAGCCTGCCGCAGCAGGTCTGGTTCGGCTTGCAGGCCTTGTTCTTCTTGAGGCAGCGGCAGCGGCCCTTGCCGTCGATGTTCTTCAGGCCCCTCTTGCAGTAGCCGGTGCAGCACTGGCTGTCCTTCGTGCAGAGGTTGTCCTTGCGGGAGCGGTCGCCGCAGGGCCCCTCCGGCTTGGCCGGTTTGCGGTCCTTGCGCTTGTCCCTGCCGGGGGCTGCCTTCGCGTCGGCCTCCATGCCCGGCATGGCCGCGGACAGGCCGAGCAGGCCGCCGAGCGCGGCGCGAAGCCCCGCCCGCCGGGAGGCCGCCCCACCGAGCACCCGGGCGATTCGATCGAACGATGACTGGTCCACGACGTCCCTCCTGGACGACATCCCCCGCGCGACCCTTCCGCGCCGGGTCCGGCGGCCGCCGGTGGATGAGGGGGCGCTCACCACCGCGGCAACCGCCGGACCGGGCGCGGGCGGACCGGAAGGACCGCATTCGCACGGCCCTGCCACGGTTGTAGCAGCGCGGCGGGCGGGCGGGAAGGGTCATGGGCCGTTTTTGGGCCGCCTGTGATTTCGCGTTGGGCCTCCTGTGGCCGACAGGTGAGGCATGCGCGGGCCGGATGGCCCGGGCTTAGGGGAACGGGGGCCGGGCGCAGTACGGTGCTGGTGGTGGCGGTTGCTCCCGGCGGCATCGGCTGCGCGGGCGGTGGAGCCGCCGCCGGCGATCCGTCCCCGGACGGCGCCGAGGAACCGGCGCGGCCCGGGGCGAGGTCGCCTCCTCGCACCGGGCCGCTGCGTCAAACCTGCCGGGGGCTCCCGGCCGTCAGGATGGACAGTAGTTGCTGACGATCTGCGGGGAGGCCCCATTGAGGTACTGCGCGTTCTGGATGAACAGGGTCATCGCGTACGGCGCCGGAGCGCAGGTGAGCAGGACGCCGTTCGGCTGGCCGCCTCCCGGGGTAAGCGAGGCGAATTCACCGGAGGCGTCGAAGGCGATGTCGGCCACATGCCACCAGTAGAAATGGGTGCTGTTGGCGGGATCGGCCACGGTGGTGGGCACCGTGAAGGTCCGGTAGACGGTTCCGCCAAGGTAGACCTCGACCGTGGCGTCGGTCTCGTTCAGCGGCACGACCGGACTGTTGGTGTCGAGCGCCTGCCACGACGGTCCGCAGGCCGTGGTGTCCAGCACGTCGTCCGGGCAGGCGGAGTAGTTGCGCACCGCGAAGCGGTAGACGCCGCTGGCGATCGACTGGAAGATCAGGGTCCGCTCGACGCCGGGGCCGGAGGTGTCGTCGACGTCCAGCCAGACGTCGGGAGAGGTCTTGGGTTCGCTGTAGGAGTCGGTCGGATCGACCGCGTAGGTCAGCCACGGGTAGAACAGCCGCTGCCACTGGACGACATCGCCCTTGTTGGGGAAGCTCAGCCCGGTGCCGGACTCGTTTGGCGTGCTGGCGGGCAGCCAGGTCCAGCTGTCGAGGTCGAGTTCCGTGTTGGTCCAGCTCAGCTTGAGCCAGACGGTGGTCGCGCTGATGCAGCGCCCGACCGGTTCTGACGGATAGTCGGGGTCCACCACGATGCTGCACACTCCGCTGCAGCATTCCGCGTTGGACGTGCAGTTGGTCGGGCTGCCGGTGGGGATCAGCGGGCACGCGCCGCAGACGCCGCCGCCGCAATAGGCGGAAACGCAGTCCGCGCCGGCGGCGCAGGCCTTGCCGTCAGCCAGCAGGCAGTGGGTGGTCTTCGGCTGCCCGATCGCGGTGTAGACCGTGCAGGTGGCCTCCTTGTTCTTGCACACATCGCTGGCGGTGCATTTCTGGCCGGTCGGGATGCCCGAGGCGCAACGGCCATTGGTGCAGGAGCGCCTGCCGCAGCAGGTTTGGCTGGGCTTGCAGGCCTGGTTCTTCTTCAGGCAGCGGCAGCGGCCCTTGCCATCCTTGTTCTTCAGGCCCTTCTTGCAGTAGCCGGTGCAGCACTGGCTGTCCTTCGTGCAGAGGTTGTCCTTGCGGGTGCGGTCGCCGCAGGGTCCCTCCGGCTTGGCCGGTTTGCGATTCCTGCCTTTGCCCGTGCCCTGGTCCTTGCCCGCGGCGCGCCTTGCGTCGGCCTCGGCGCCGGGCATGGCCGCGGACAGCCCGAACAGGCTGCCGAGCGCGGCGCGAAGCCCCGCCCGCCGCGACGCCGCCCCGCCCAGCAGACGGGCGATGCGATCGAACGATGACTGGTCCACGATGTCCCTCCTTGACCACGCCCGACATCCCCCGCGCGAACCTTCCGCGCCGGGTCCGGCGGCCGCCGGTGGATGCGGGGGCGCTCACCACCGCGGCAACCGCCGGACCGGGCGCGGGCGGACCGGAAGGACCGCATTCGCACGGCCCTGCCA
>JBJTKE010000061.1:0-1972 GCA_046096285.1 Chloroflexota bacterium | reverse complement strand
GCTCTGGCACGATGACCGGCAGTTCGTGACGCCGGGCCATTTCGCCGATCTCCGGCGCAACGTCGAGTATCGCCGCCTTCACCCGGATCCGCTCATCGCGCTGGGTCTCGAACTGCCCTGCACCGAGAAAGACGTGAACCGGGCCTACCGGCGGCTTGCGAAAACGTTCCATCCCGACGGTGGCGGGGACGCAGCCGGGTTCCGGGAACTCCACGCGGCCTACGAGGCGGCGACGGTCATCGTGAAAGCTTCGTCCGAGGGGCCCCGGGTGGCAGGCTGACCGGCGGCGTTCCGTCCCGCGCGCGTGCTGCCGGCCGCCGCCGGACCGCGCCGGTGACCATCGAACCGCACGCGGGGGAGACCGGTCATGGCCTCCCCCGCTGCTGTCGCCGCCCCCTCGGTCGTTCGCCGCACGGCCGCCGACGCGGCCCGCGGCGCGTTCGAGATCGTCTGCAGTGCCTGCGGGTAGCCGTCGGTCGCCCCGTTCCGGGCCGATGCCTCCCGCCCCGGCTTCTGCGACGCTGGCTTCAAGGCCCGGCAGGAGGAGCGCAAGCTCGCCGGCGCCCGCGGGTAGCCGCACCAGCGCGCCCACATCCAACACGCCATCGAGGGGGCGGTCCCATCGCCGCCCCCGTTGTTCGTTCAGGGCTCGTTGTAGACGTTGTCCGGCGTGTTGTTTGTCACATTGTTGGCGGTGACGCCGGTCAGGCGTTCTCCCGAACTGAAAAACCCGCCGCTATAGATGCCGCCGCCAGTGTTTTGGCCCGCGCTCGCCGTGTTGCCAGTGACGAGACAACCCGAGGACAGTTCCACCTTCCCAAGACTGCGCACGCCGCCACCGAATGACGCCGTGGCCGAATTGTTGCGGATCTTGCTTTGATCCCTGAGCCGCAGCAGCCCACCCTCGCCTGCAACATTCGATCCGTTCACGAGTACGCCACCGCCGCCGGCTGAGCCCGTGTCGTTCGTGGCGGTGTTGCCCGAAATCTCGGCCGTCCCGGCCAACGTCAGTTTGGTGCCGGGCTCGAACGAAATGAATGCTCCGCCCCCGCCGCCCAGGTTGGTGGCGGTCGTCTTGTTCGCGGTCACGGACGATGTGTCGTTGAGTGTGACAGCGGCGCCTCCGGAAATGAACAGCCCACCGCCACCATTGGCGGCGGTGTTGTTCCGGATCGTGGTGCCGCCCGAAATGGTCAACGCGCCGAAGTACACGTAGATGCCGCCGCCAATCCCGGTGTTGGAGTTTCCGTCGACATCGCAGGCCGACATGGTCCAGATCGTGGACGCAAGGGTCTGGTCCGTTCCAAGGTGAATGCCGCCAGCGCCAGCGCCGGCGCTATTCCCTTTGATGGTGACGCCAGTCGCGGTCATCGTGCCGGAGGCATAGATGCCGCCGCCAGCATTGTTCAAGTTGGTCATCGAATTGTTGGAAACCGAACCGTTGGTGATGGAAAGTGCGCCTAAGCAGGCGATGCCAGCCCCATTGCCCACGGAGGAGTTGCTGGTGACGTCGGTGTCTTCAAGCGTCAGGCTGGAATCGGTGTCACTGTAGATGCCCGCGCCGTTCCCGGCTTCGTTTGCGGTTATCGTGCATCGTTTCAGGGTGAGCGTGCCGTTGTTCAGGATGCCGCCGCCGGTCCCTGGCCCGTTCGTGTCCTTGTTCTTGCCGCCGGTGATCGTGACATCCTCGATCGTGACGGTCCTGTTCAGGCTTACCGTCACGATTGGGGCAAACTTGGTCGTTCCATACCCGGCGCCGGTGTACATCAGCGTGATCTGGCCCGTTCCAGCCCTGGCCAGCTTCAGGTTCTTGTCGATCGTGATCAGTTCGTCATACGACCCCGCCGCGATCGGGATCGTCGCCCCGGCAGGCGCGGCGTCGATGGCCGCCTGCACCGTCGTGAACGTGCACGTCGGGCACACGTTGAGATCGACGCACTGCGAACCCACGCAGTAGACCCCCGCGCCGGTG